>JAJDXU010000087.1 GCA_022823105.1 Dehalococcoidia bacterium | reverse complement strand
GCCGTACCGGTCAGGAACAGTTCGTCGGCGATGTAGAGCATCTCCCTGGGAATGTTCTGCTCGATGACGCTCAACCCGATGGCGCCTGCGAGCTGCATGACGAGGTCCCGGGTGAGGCCGCCGAGAATCGAGGCGGACAGGGGCGGCGTATACAACTTGCCCTTGTTCATGAGAAAGAGATTTTCGCCCGCACCCTCGCTGACATAACCCTCGCTGTTGAGTGCGATGCCCTCGGCAAATCCCAGGCGACGCGCTTCAAGCGTTACCAGGATGCTGGACAGGTAATTGCCGCCGGCCTTGGCCATGGTGGGAATCGTGTTTGGGCTTGCCCGTTGCCAGGACGATATACACACATCGACGCCGCTGTCGATTCCATCCTCTCCAAGATATGAGCCCCATTCCCAGGCCGCGACGATGCACTCGGCAGGCGCATCCGGGTCGCCGGCAACCCCCATTTCACCGTAACCGCGGAACGCCAGCGGCCGCACGTAGGCACCGTTGTGGAGCCCGTTGCGAATCACCACGTCCCTGCACGCTGCAACCAGTTCCTCAAGTTCGTAGGGGATTTCCAGGTAGTAGATCTTTGCCGAGTCGTACATCCGGCGGACGTGGTCGGTGAGCCTGAGCCCTACGGGCCCGTCGGGGCCCCGATAAACCCTGATGCCCTCGAAGACCGACGAGCCGTAGTGCAGCGCATGGGTCAGCACGTGAACCCTGGCGTCCTCCCAGCGGACCATCCGGCCGTCCTGCCAGATGTACTTGCTCGGCTGCATGGGCATGGTATGACTTCCTCGCTGGATCAGGGCTGGCCGAATGCGATGGCTCTTCGGGGCCGTTGGTCGTCGGTGTCCCGGCGCCGCAGTATGCGGTTGATCACCTCCAGGTAGGCGATGGCTGCAGACTCCACGATATCCGTACTGACGGCGTGACCGCGAAAACTCTGCTGATTATATTCCACGGTCACCGTGACCTCACCCTGCGCATCGTCGCCGGTGGTTACGCCCCGTACTTCGAAGTTCTTCAATTCAAGTTCGATCCCCGTCGCCGCTTCCAGGGCTCCGAATGCGGCCGCGACGGGTCCGTCGCCCTTGGCCGCCTTGCGAGTTTGGCGTCCGTCCTGGTGGGAAAGGCTCAACGCTGCGGCGGCCAACGTGCCGGTTCCGGCCGTGATCTGGAGTTCATCAATGACCCAGGGCCCCGCCTTGCCGACGTCGACATTCATGATGATGGCTTCGATGTCCCGGTCGTACATGTGCTTCTTGCGGTCTGCCAGACGCTTGAACTTCTCGAAACAACGGTTCAGCTCGATATCGTCGAGGTGAAATCCCAGTTGTTCCACCCGGTCGCGGAAGGCGTGGCGGCCGCTGTGTTTGCCCAACACCAGGTTTGAACGGGACAAGCCGACCGCTTCGGGCTGCATGATTTCGTAGGTGGCCCGGTGCCGCAGCATGCCGTGCTGGTGAATGCCGGCTTCGTGGGCGAAGGCATTCTCGCCGACGATGGCCTTGTTGCGCGGCGTATGCATGCCCGTGACGTTGGCGACGATTCGGCTCGTCGGGTAGAGCCGGGTGGTGTCCACGCCGGTGGTCACCCCGAAAAACTCCTCCCGGGTCTTGATGGCCATGACGATTTCTTCCAGCGAACAATTGCCCGCCCGCTCGCCGATACCGTTGATGGTGCATTCCACCTGGCGGGCCCCCGCGCGCACCGCGGCCAGACTGTTGGCCACCGCCATGCCGAGGTCGTCGTGGCAGTGCGCACTCAGGCGGATTTTCTCGATCCCGGGGACGTTGCCGATGAGATACTCGAAGACTTCCGCGAATTCTCCGGGTACCGCGTAGCCCACGGTGTCGGGAATGTTCACCGTGGTGGCGCCGGCCTCGATCACCGCCTCCACCACCTCCGCCAGGTACTCCAGTTCGGTGCGCGAGGCGTCCTCGGGCGAAAACTCGACGTTGTCACAGTAGCTCCTGGCAGTTGACACCGATTCCACTGCGCTCTTCAGTATTTCCGCCTTGGCCATCTGCAGCTTGTGCTCGCGGTGAATCCGGCTGGTGGCCACGAAAACGTGAATTCGCGGACTGGCCGCATCCTTGACCGCGTCCCACACACGCTTGATGTCCTGGGGATTGCAGCGCGCCAGACCGCAGATGGTCGGCCCCTCAATGGTCCTCGCGATGGTCTGAACGGCCTTGAAGTCCCCGGGGGACGCTGCCGGAAAGCCCGCTTCAATGACGTCGACACGCAGGTCGCGGAGTGCGGAGGCGACGCGCAGCTTTTCATTGAGAGTCATGCTGCAGCCCGGGGCCTGCTCGCCGTCCCTCAATGTCGTATCGAATATGACGACTCGATTTTCATCCATTGCGTTCACCTGCATCCTCCTTCTGTGAGGTTCACAGATACTACGTTGCTCCGATCTCTCGGTTCCACGATCGGTTGCGGTTACCGGCTACTGTCCGGGTCCGCCCCGATCTCACTCCTTCAACCAGGCCATTCGCCCGCGCAATTGAGCACCCACCCTTTCGATTCGACTGTCCAGATCTTCCTGCAAAAGCCGCGTGTACTCCGGCAGACCCGACTCGTATTCCGAAACCCAGTTCTGAGCGAAGGTTCCGTCCTGGATTTCCTTGAGGACATCTTGCATTTTCGCGGTTGTGTGGTCATCCACCACCTTGGGACCGCTGGTCAGATCGCCGTATTTTGCCGTTTCGCTGACGAATTCGTGCATTTTCGCCAAACCGCCTTCATGCAGCAGGTCAACGATGAGCTTGACCTCGTGCATGCACTCGAAATAGGCGACTTCCGGCTGGTAGCCCGCTTCAACCAGCGTCTCGAATCCGCGCACGATGAGTTCCGACAGGCCTCCGCACAGTACCGCCTGCTCGCCGAACAGATCCGTTTCGGTCTCTTCTGCGAACGTTGTCGTCAGCACGCCCCCCCGGGTTCCGCCCAGTCCGTTGGCGTAGGCCAGTGCACGCGCCTGGGCCT
>JAJDXU010000128.1 GCA_022823105.1 Dehalococcoidia bacterium | reverse complement strand
CCCATCAGGGCGCGGTTGGCGTCGTCGTGTTCCAGGAACGGGATCAAGGCCGCCGACACGCTCATGATCTGCAGGGGCGAGACATCGGCGAACTCGACGGTGGTGGGAGAGGCGAGGCGATAGTTGTCGCCTTCGCGAACTTCCACCAGGTCATCGGTGAACTGGTAGAGCTCGTCGAAGCTGGAGTTGGCCTGTGCGATCCGGAACCGCTCCTCAAGGTCGGCGGTCAGGTATTGCACGTTCTGCGACCGGATGTCGACGAATGGCACCACGTCGATGACGGTATCGGCCGACAGCCTTCCCAGCCGGCGCATGTGGTCCGGGGTGATGGCCTCGCCGGCCTGGACGATGATCTCGCCCTTGCGGGTGGTGACGTCGCTGGTGACGACGTGCCCGATGGGATCGAAATAGCCTGGGAACCCGGGTGTTTTGCAATCGGCCAGCCAGAGTTGCTTGATCACGGGCCAGTAGGGCGTTTCGATGAATCCAAGCCGGTCGATGCGGGCGTAAGCGGCCAGGCTGCTGAGCAGGCCGATGTTGGCGCCCTCCGGGGTTTCGATGGGGCAGATTCGCCCGTAGTGCGAGGCGTGGACGTCGCGGACGTCGAATCCCGCGCGTTCGCGGGTGAGTCCGCCGCGGCCGAGGGCGGACAGGCGTCGCTTGTGGGTGAGTTCTGCCAACGGGTTGGTCTGGTCCATGAATTGGGACAGCTTGTCGCCGCCGAAGAACTCGCGGATGGCGCCCGTAACGGGCCGGACGTTGACCAGCTTGGCGGGTACCGCATCCTCCGGCTTTTCGAGACGGCCGACGCGGTCCTGGAACATCCGGTGCATGCGCAGGAGTCCGATGCGGACCTGGTCGCGCATCAACTCGCCGGCGACGCGAACGCGGCGGTTGCCGAGGTGGTCGATGTTGTCCCTGGGGTCTTCATTGCTGATGTGATTTTCGATCAGGGCGTAGAGGGTATCGATGATGTCGTTGAGGTCCAGGACCCGGCGTTCGGGCAGAGCGATACCCGGCAGGTGGAACCTGACCCGGTGCATGTTGCCATTGGGGCCGGAGTTGACCTCGGTTACCACGCCGACGATCCAGGAAGCGCGGGCGCGCACCGGCGTCAGCCTCCAGGATTGTGTCGGTCCCTGGCTGACCCTTTCGGCGTAGATCAACTGGCCGGCTTCCACGATGCTTTCTTCGGCGATGAAACGGTTCTTGAGAATGCTGAGTTCGCCGGATGAAATTGCATCGTCTGCGGCGGAGCCGGCGGCGATCTGCTGCGTAGCGATAGCGACGGGGTTGCCCAGCGTTTCGGTGACCAGCGCCTGGACGCTCACCTGCAATCCGTCGTCATCGGATGTTTCGTGAGTGGACAACAGGGTGCCGACATTGGCGCCGTCGAGGCAGGAGAGTTGAATCACAACGTCTTCGTCGGACATTTCGCCGAAAAGATCCAGCGGCTCGATGAGGCGTTCGGCATTGCGCGACAGGTAGCCGTAGGTGATCAGAGCGTCGGTATCGCGCTCGACCAAGATACGCTGCTCAGTCGCGGAAGCTTCGAAGATCTCGGTGGGAGTCACACCCTGGCCCGATTCGCGGTATTGATCGCGCACGAAACCCAGGATGGTTTTCTGTGATTCGGTGAGGATCTGGGACGTGGAGCGACCCAGGCGCTGGTCCACCTTGATGCGCCCGACTTCACCGAGGTCGAAACGGCGGCCGTCGAAGAAGTGGTTCATGACGAAGGTGCACGCTGCGTCGACCTGCACGGCCGGCTCACCGGGGCGGAGCCATTTATAGAGGTTGCGCTGGGCCAGGCCGATCCTGAAAGCCTGTTCGCGGCTGTAATCGCGGTCGGGGTGGATTCGGTCCCACAGGGACCTGAGCTCTTCCTCCCGGGGGCTGTAGTCGCGGTCGGGGGCGGGTTCGACGCCGCCGACGAAGGGGCGGCAATCGTGGTAATCGATATCGGTGAAGAGGGCGCGCATTTCCTCAGCGCTGACAATTCCGAGCGCGTGAAGGAACGTGGAAACGCCCATGCGGCGGCGGCGATCGACGCTGACGGTTATGGTTTCGGGCAAGTTGCGCCGGCGCGCGTAGTAGTGCGTCCACGTGGAGAGTTCGATGCGCGCGCCGCGGCTGGCGGAGATGCGTCCCTTGTAATACCAGTTTTCGAGCTTGCCGCATTCAGGGCATGCCGGGTCCTGGGACAGTTCGCGTTCGAAGTACACGCCGGGGGCTCGCTGGAGCTGGCTGACGAGCACTCGTTCGGCGCCGTTGATGATGAAGGTGCCGGTGTCGGTCATCATGGGGACGTCGCCGAAGAAGATGTCCGACTCGGTGATTTCCCCGGTTTCCTGGTCCCGGAGCTGGGCCTTGACGTACAGGGGCTGGGAGTAGGTGATTTCCCGCTCGCGACATTCCTCGGGGGAGTAGGGGGCGTCGTCAAACCAGTGGTCGAGGAAATAGAGCTCGAAGCGCTCAGCCCTCCGGGATGCTTCGCCGTTGGCGAATCGCCGGGTTATTCCGGCGACGATTGGGGAGCAATCGCGGAAGGTTTCCGCCAGGCCATTGGTCTTGAACCAGTCAAAGGATTCAATCTGGCTGCGGATGAGGTTGGGAACGTCAAGGGCGTTCGCGATGTCGGAATCGGAATAGGTCTTGACGTCGCGGGCGGCCAGCCCACGGTTGTTGCGGCCTGAGCGTTTACGGGTGAGCACCATAACATCGACACTCCTGGCGGGTTCGGGGACTAACTGAAGTCAAGCAACCCCTCGCGACACTGGGACAGACACGACGAATCGGCCCGCCGCGTGCGGCAAGCCGAGACAAAGGTGGTTCAGGTCAGAGGGTGCAGGTGAAAAATCGGGACGATGGCGATGACAATCATATTCAGTTAACAGTGTTCTTACCCTACACGTTAACGCGGTGATTTGTCAATCCCGTACCTGTCGCTTATCGGCGATTTTTGGAGAACATGGCCGGTTTACCCGCCCCCGGCGCGGACCTCCAGGCTGGGTTTGGTCATTTCCTCAGGGTTGAGCAGTTCGTCGAGTTCGGCCTCAGAGAGCGAGGTCTCGGCGCGGGCGATCTCGCGGATGGTCTGCCCGGAATCGGCGGCTTTCTTGGCGATGCCGGCGGCTGCGTCGTATCCGATTGACGGCGCGAGAGCGGTGCCGAGCATCAGCCCCTTTTCGACCATCGCGGGGCCGGTGTCGGTGGCCGTGATGCCAACGACGCACTGCTGGGCGAAATTGCGCGCCGAGGCAGCCAGGAGAGACACTGACTGCAGCAGGTTGTATGCGGCCAGGGGCATCATGGTGTTGAGTTCGAAGTAGCCGCCAGCCCCGGCGAGCGCCACCGCGGCGTCGTTGCCCACGACGTGGGCGGAAACCTGGATGACGGACTCGGAGATCACCGGGTTGACCTTGCCGGGCATGATGCTGCTGCCCGGCTGGACCTCGGGGACGTTGATTTCGCCGAGGCCGGCCCGGGGACCGCAGCCGAGGAACCGGATGTCATTGGCGATCTTGTGCAGGCTGATGGCGACGGTTTTCAGCTGTCCGCTGGCCTCCACGATGCCGTCGAGGGCCGATTGGGCCTGGAAGTGGTTGCCGGTTTCGCGGATGGTGACGCCGGTCATCTCGGACAGCCGGGCGCAGGTGCGGCCGGACGATTCGGGATGGGTGTTGACGCCGGTGCCGACCGCCGTTCCGCCGAGCGCGACTTCGGCCAGAGCATCCTCGGCGCGGCGCACGCGGGCGATGCTGTACTCGGCCTGGCCGGCATATCCGGAGAATTCCTGTCCCAAACGCACCGGAGTCGCGTCCTGCAGGTGGGTGCGGCCGGTCTTGACGATAGGCCAGAATTCATCGGACTTTTCCTGCAGCGCGGCGCGCAGTTCCTCCAGGGCGGGGATCAGGTCTTCTTTCATGCCGAGCAGCGCGGCCAGGTGGATGGCGGTCGGTATCACGTCGTTGGAGGACTGGCCGAGGTTCACGTGGTCGTTGGGGTGGACCAGGCGAGAGCCCAGGTCGCCGCCCAGGATCTGGGTGGCGCGGTTGGCGATGACCTCGTTGGCGTTGGTATTGGTCGAGGTTCCCGAACCGGTCTGGAAGATGTCCAGGACGAAATGTTCGTCGTGCCGGCCGTCGGCGACTTCCTGGGCAGCCTGGACGATGGCGTTGCCGACAGTGGGGTCGAGCACACCGAGGCCCATGTGGGTCTGGGCGCAGGCCAGTTTGATCAGGCCGAGGGCGCGGATGAACTGACGGGGAAAGCGTAGGTCGCTGATGGGGAAATTCAGCACCGCCCGCATGGTGGAGGCGCCGTACAGGGCATTTGCGGGCACCTGCATTTCGCCCATGGAGTCGCGTTCGATTCGAGTGTCGGAGGTGGTCATCTGGCGCCGTCCTTGTGGTCAATTTGTTTGGTATCAGACAGTTTAGCATTGCCGAGAAGCGGTTTGACGAATGATCGGCGAGTCAGCCTTCCATCCCGTACACATCTTGGCGAATTCTGCGGGCGTTGCGGCGGCGGCCCCCGCCGGTTAGGCTGCGGAATTGCGCAGCGGTCAAGCCCGCATATTCTACCGCTATTCCCAATGTCACCGGATCCAAATCACGACGGCGGTGGTCGGGCAAGACGATGCGCGTACCGGGCATCTTAGGATGTACAAGATAATGATGCGAACCTTGCTGCCCGTCGTCCTCCCAACCAATCATCCTGAATCTGGCCAATGCATTTGCGAACGATATACCGCTGATAAACGGCGGCATCAGACGATTATCCGGTCAATGGTGACGGTATCCATTTTGACCGGAATCCCGGCAGTACGGTACTCATCGGCCATCATGCGGGTGCGTTTCTCAATGTCGCGAGCTTCGGCTTTCAACCATCCGGTAATGGCTTCTCTGATGTTTTCGAGCGCTTCGGCCTCATCCATGCCCTGCGATACGCAGCCACGGAGGGCCGGACAGAACACTGCGTAACCGTGGCCTGATTGCACCAATAAAACCTGGTAATCGCCAGCAAATTCCGGGATTTGAACCGTCGTTATTTTGTCCCCGGCCTGGCTCTCGGGGACCTGGAGCAAGCAGAATACTCGCGGTTGGCTCTGGTTAGCCGGGCGTTCTACGGACATGGAGACCAGTTGGCCGGACGGGAGCGCGTACTTGCGCCCCTCCATGTTACTGAGGGTCTGGCCCACCTTGATTTTCCGACTCTGACCAATATCAGGGATTGCCATGGAATCGGCCAACCCGGTCATCGTCTCACTGGTGATATCGCGGGTCAGGAATCTGTCATGACCGAATTCGGCGTAGAGAATCTCCACAATTTTGTTGTAGTCCATGCTCCCTCCCAATGCCGGACCCCAACGCTGTCCGTTTGATTGGCTATTTGCCGTCCTTGATGAATTCGGCGACGCGCTCGGCGATCATGATGGTGGTGGCGTTGGTGTTGGCGCGGATGACGTCGGGCATCACCGAGGCATCCACAACGCGCAGGTTCCGCATGCCGTAGACGCGGCAGTACTGGTCCACCACGGCGTCCAGGTCGGAACCCGGCCCCATCTTGCAGGTGCCGGAGGAGTGATGCTGGGTGTACGCGTTGCGGAGCATCCACTGGTCCAGGGCGGCGTCGGACGCCAGGTCCTCATCGGTGGGCGACAGTCGCTCGGCGACGAACTCGCGGAAAGTGGGCTGTTCTGCGATCTGCAAACCGAGGCGGACCGCGGCACGCAGGCGCTGGCGGTCGACGGGGTCGGACAGGTAGTCGTAGAACAGGTCCGGCTGGACGTGGGGGTCGGTTGACGCCAGGCGAAGGCGGCCGGCGGTGGCGGCGTTCTGCAGGGCGGCGCTGAACCCGAAGTGGAAATCGTCGGAATCGATGTTGACGCTGGCCGGGCGATGCTCGCTGGTCATGAGGAGGGGGGCCAGTTGGATGTCGCCGCGGGTGCCGGTTCCCTCGGGGCTGTAGCGGAGACCGACCTGGATACTGGGAGAGTCCAGATCGGGAGGGTCGCCGATGCCCCGGAACAGGCTGAACACCGCCGGATGGTCGCGGAGGTTCTCTCCGACGCCGGTGAGTTCATGGACCAGCGGGATGCCCATTTCCCGCAGGTGGTCGGCAGGGCCCACGCCGGACAGCAAGAGTATCTGGGGGGAGGCGATGGCGCCGCCGCTGAGGATGATCTGATCACCGCGGACCTGGAAAACCTCGCCGGAGCTTTCCGCTTCCACGCCGACGGCCGTTTTGTCTTCGAACAGGATGCGGCGCACCACGACGCTGCCCCTTACGGTGAGATTCAAGCGGTGTCGGGCCATCGACAGGTAGGTGAGGGACGTGCTCATGCGCACGCCGTCGATGTTGTTGAGGGGCCGCGCGGCGACTCCGTTGGAGTCGGGATGATTCTGGTCAGGGTCTTCGGGGAAGCCCAGGGCCCGGCAGGTGTCGTAGAAGGCCTCGGCCACGGGCAGCCATTCCTCGCGCTTGTAGCGTCGCACGGGAATCGGCCCGCTGTCGCCGTGGAAGTCGTCGCCGGCAAAGTCAAGGTCGTTTTCGAGGCGACGGAAATAGGGGAGGACCTTGGTGAATGACCACTCGTCGTTGCCCCAGATGGCCCAGTTGTCATAATCCTCGGGCACGCCGCGAAAGAGGACCTGGCCGTTGATGCTGCTGGATCCCCCCATCGCCTTGCCGCGAGGGATGATGATGGGCTCCTCCTGCTGAGGCGTGCCCGTGGCGTTATAGCCCCAGCTGTGAGGACCGTAGGCGGAGCGCCACACGTTGTTGCCCTGTTTCAGGTCCACGGGGAGGTTTTCGAAATCGGGATAGTCGGGCCCTGCCTCCAGCAGCAAGACCGAAACGTCGGGATCTTCGGTGAGCCGGGAGGCCAGGGCGCAGCCCGCCGAGCCTCCGCCAACGATGATGAAATCGTAGTTCATGACGATCCTCGCAGAAAGTGCCTACCGGTAGTTGGTCCAGATCCAAGCGTGGCTGAATTGAAAGAGGCCACCTTCCCAACTGCGCCGCAACGGCTGCGGGGTTACAGATCGCAACAGTCCAGCAGGCAGTTGAAGAAGTCCATGTCGTCGATTCCGTCCAGGGTCACCTCGTGGACATCGGAAAGGTGTTTCATGATGCGTGGGGTGTTCATCGGGACGAGCAGGGCGGTGGCGTTGATGCTGACGATGCCGATCATGCGGTAGTCCTGGAAACGTCCGCCGGCCTGATCCTGCTGGTCGCAGCGGAGGCAACGCACGGTGATCTGGTCGTCGCGGGGGTCGTAGATCAAACGGACCAGGGGCGAGCCCTGCAGGTTGGCATCAAACATCTGGCCGTTGCCGAACCGGTCGGGTCCGATGAACTCGGATCCGAGGGAATTTTGCCAGCCTTCGGGTGGGTAAACGACCCGATTGCTTTCCTGTGGCATTGTTTCCACCTCGCCCCGTGCGTTGCTGATGAGTGGCCCGATTTTATCGCATTTGACCGGAGCGCGGCACCGTTGGTTCAGCCGGGCGTTCCAAAAGCGTCAGGGCGGGATGGTGCCCGCCCCGCCTGGGTTCCAAACAAAAATATCGTGGTCACACGGCAGCGGTTGACTGGGGGAGATGGGAGACGCCTGATGAGAGGTAGGTGTCGATGCCACGGGCCACGTCGCGGCCCTCAGCGATTGCCCACACGACCAGGGACTGGCCCCGCACCATGTCTCCGCCGGCGAAAACGCCGGGTACCGAGGTCATCTTGTTGCCATCGACCTGGACGTTGCCGCGGGCGTCCAGCGCGACGCCCAGTTGTTCGAGCATTCCGCCGTGTTCGGGATGGAGGAAGCCCATTGCCAGGAGTACCAGGTCGGCGTCCACCGAGAACTCGCTGCCCGGGACTTCGGACATCTGGAACCGGCCGCTCTCTCCCCTGGTCCAGTCGACGCGAACGGCGTGGAGCCTGTTGACCTGGCCGTTTTCGCCGGTGAGAGCCTTGGTCAGGATGTTGTAGTCCCGGACGCCGCCCTCTTCGTGGGCGCCGGAGGTCCTCAGGATCATGGGCCAGCGCGGCCAGGGGTTGTCATCCGGACGGTCTTCGGGCGGTTCGGGCAACAGCTCGAATTGATGGACGATCTCCGCACCTTGACGATGGGCGGTGCCGAGGCAGTCTGCGCCGGTGTCGCCGCCGCCCAGAATGATCACGCGCTTACCCTCGGCGCTGATCTGATTGTTGACGGTCTCGCCGGCCAGAGAGCGGTTCTGTTGAGGCAGGTATTCCATGGCGAAGTGGACGCCATCAAGGTCGCGGCCGGGAACTTCCAAATCGCGGGCCTGGGTCGAACCGCCGGTGAGGCAGACGGCGTCGTATTCGTCCAGCAGCTTGCCGGCCGGGTAGTTGACGCCGATATTGACGCCGGTGCGGAATTCGATGCCCTCGGCTTCCATCAGATCGACGCGGCGGCGGACGACCGATTTTTCGAGCTTGAAATCGGGGATGCCGAGCATCAGCAGGCCGCCGATGTAGTCGGCGCGCTCAAAGACGGTGACGGTGTGACCGGCGCGGTTCAGTTGCTGGGCGGCGGCCAAACCGGACGGCCCGCTGCCCACGACGGCCACGGTTTTTCCGGTGCGGGTCTCCGGCGGGGAAGGTTTGATCCACCCCTGTTCAAAGCCCCGGTCGCTGATTTCTTTCTCAATGTACTCGATGGTCACCGGATCGGCGTTAATGCTGAGGACACACGAAGCCTCGCAGGGAGCGGGGCAGATTCGACCGGTGAATTCGGGGAAATTGTTGGTGCTGAGCAGTATCTCCAGCGCCTTTTCCCAGTTGCCCAGGTAAACCTGGTGGTTGAATTCGGGAATGACGTTGCCCAGTGGGCAACCCATGTGGCAGAAGGGAACGGCGCAATCCATGCACCGCCCGCCCTGCTCAATGGCTTCCTGGTCGGTCCAGCGGTGGTAGTACTCGCGATAGTCTCCGACGCGCTCTGCCGGGGGGCGACGGTCGGGGCCGTGTCGCCCAAACTCCATGAATCCGGTGACTTTACCCATTGTTAAACCGTTACCAGCTCTTCCGACTGCCGTTGGGCGCGTTCCTGCAGGACCCGGCGGTAGTCGCGCGGCATGACTTTTCGGAACTTGCTCACGCTGACGTTCCAATCATCAAGAATGCGCTGGGCCGGCGCGCTTCCGGTGCGTTCCAGGTGTTCGCTCAGCAGGCCGTGGAGCAGATCGATGTCTTCTTGCTCGGCGAGGTCCTCGAGGTCGGCCATGCCATCGTTGAACCGGATGTGGAAGTCGCCGTCGGGATCGTATACGAACGCGATGCCGCCGCTCATGCCGGCCGCAAAGTTGCGCCCGGCGCTGCCGATCACCGCCACGACGCCGCCGGTCATGTACTCACAACCATGGTCGCCGACTCCTTCGACGACGGCGCGGGCGCCGCTGTTGCGGACGGCGAAACGCTCCCCGGCGCGGCCGCGAATGAACACATCTCCGCCGGTTGCGCCGTACAGGGCGACGTTTCCGATGATGATGTTGTCCTCGGCAACGAACCCGGAACCCTCGGGCGGGACGATCACGATGCGACCGCCGCCGATCCCCTTGCCCATATAGTCGTTGGTGTCGCCGGCGAGGTTGATGGAAACGCCCGGCGCCAGGAAAGCGCCGAAACTCTGGCCGCCTGAACCATTCAGATTGATCCTGATGGTGTCGTCGGGGAGGCCGTCCTCGCCGTATTTGCGGGCGACGCGGCCGCTGAGCATGGCGCCTACGGTGCGATTGGCGTTGCTGACGGGGAGGTTGATCTCAACCGATGTGCCGTTGTCGATGGCGGGCTGCGCCTGGGCAATCAACTGGTGGTCGAGGGCCTTGTGCAGGCCGTGGTCCTGCTCGATGCAGCAGTAGGTCTGCACACGCTGCGCCCGCGGCGGAATGGTGAGCAGGCGGGAAAGGTCGATACCCGAGGCTTTCCAGTGGTCGACGGCCTGGCAGGTCTCCAGCTTGTCCACGCGACCGACCATTTCGGCGACGGTGCGGAATCCGAGTTCGGCCATGATTTCGCGCAGTTCTTCGGCGACGAAGTAGAAGTAGTTGACGAGGTGGCCGGGCTGTCCCGCGAAGCGCTTGCGCAGTTCGGGATCCTGCGTGGCAATGCCCACCGAGCAGGTGTTGAGGTGGCATTTACGCAGCATGATGCAGCCGTTGACGATCAGGGCCGCCGTGGCCATACCGAATTCTTCAGCGCCCAGCAGCGCGGCGATGGCCACGTCGCGGCCGGTTTTGAGTTGGCCGTCGGTCTGCACGACGATGCGGCCGCGCAGGTCGTTGGCGACGAGCACCTGCTGGGTCTCTGCGACTCCCAGTTCCCAGGGCAGGCCGGCATGCTTGATGGAGGACTCGGGCGAGGCGCCGGTTCCGCCATCGTGTCCGCTGATGAGCACGACGTCGCCGTGGCCCTTGGAAACGCCGGCGGCGATGGTGCCGACACCGACCTCGGAAACCAGCTTCACGTGGATGCGGGCTTCAGGGTTGATGTTCTTCAGGTCGTGGATGAGCTGGGCCAGGTCCTCGATGGAGTAGATGTCGTGGTGAGGCGGCGGCGAGATGAGCTCCACGCCGGGAGTGGTGTGGCGCACCCACCCGATGTACTCGTCGACCTTGTGTCCGGGCAACTGTCCACCCTCGCCGGGCTTGGAGCCCTGGGCCATCTTGATCTGCAGATCGGTGGCGTTGACGAGGTAATTGGGGGTGACGCCGAAGCGGCCGGACGCCACCTGCTTGATAGCGCTGGAGCGGTTATCGCCGTTTTCGTCCAAGGTGTAACGATGATAGTCCTCGCCGCCCTCGCCGGTATTGCTGCGGGCTCCCAGCTGGTTCATGGCAATTGCCATGGTCTCGTGGGCCTCGCGGCTGATGGACCCGAGGGAGATTGCGCCGGTGGCGAAGCGCTTGACGATTTCGACGGCGGGCTCGACCTCATCGATTGGGATGGGCTGTCCCTCCTTGAATTCCAGGAGACCGCGCAGGGTCGCCATCTTGCGGCTCTGGTCGTTCACTTCGTCGGCGAATTCGCGGTAGGCGCGAGGATCGTTGGAACGGGTGGCGTACTGGAGCTTGGCGATAGCTTCCGGGTTCCACTGGTGGAATTCACCGTGGCGGCGCCACTGGTATTGTCCGCCCATGTCCAGTTCCTGCATTCCGGGAACAAACGGGTCGTCGAATGCAGACCGGTGCCGTTGGAGGGTTTCCTCTTCCACGATGTCCAGGCCGATGCCCTGGATGCGGGACGGCGTGCGAGTGAAATAACGCTCGATGAGGTCATCGTTGATGCCGATGGCCTCGAAGATCTGGGCGCCTCGGTAGGATTGCACCGTAGAGATGCCCATCTTGGACATGACCTTGAGGATGCCCTTTTCGTTGGCTTTGAGGAAGTTGTACTCGGCGTAGTCGGGCTTGGCGCCGTTCAATTCGCCGCGTTCCGCCAGGTCGCGCACGGACTCGAGGGCCAGGTAGGGGTTGATGCCGCCGGCGCCGTAGCCGATGAGCAGGCAGAAGTGTTGCACCTCGCGGGGTTCGCCGGATTCGACGACGAGCCCGACGCGGGTACGCGTGCCGACGCGAGTGAGGTGGTGGTGGACGGCGCTGGTCGCCAGCAGGCTCGGGATGGGCGCGTGGTCGGGGTCCACGCCGCGGTCGGACAGGATGATGATGTTCCGGCCGTCATCGATGGCCCGGGACGCGGCGGCGCAGAGATCGTCCAGCGCCTTTTGCAGAGAGCCGGCCCTGGCGTCGAACAGGGTGGACAGGGTCACCGAGGACAGGCCGGGGAGATCCAGGCCACGGATCCGCGCCAGTTCCTCGTCGGTCAACAGGGGGGACTTGAGGCGCAGCTGCCGGCAATGGAGGGGTGTCTCCTCGAACAGGTTCTGCTCGCTGCCGACGAAAGCTTCCAGTGATGTGACCAGTTCTTCGCGGATGGCGTCCAACGGAGGGTTGGAGACCTGGGCGAATAGCTGCTTGAAGTAGTCGAACAGGGAACGGTTCTGGTCGGAGAGCACGGCGAGGGATGCGTCGTTACCCATGGAGCCGATGGCCTCGTAGCCTGCGGCGGCCATGGGGGTGGTGAGCATCCGCAGTTCTTCGACCGTGTAGCCGAATGCGCGCTGTTGTTGCCGGAGATTTTCGCCGCCGGCAGGGGGCGCGGGCGCTGCCGCGTCCAGGTCGGGCAGGTCTATCTTGTTTTCCTTGAGCCACTGGCCGTACGGTTGGCGGTTTGCGAGGGTGTGCTTCAGTTCTTCGTCGCCGATGATCCGGCCTTCGTCGAAGCTGACCAGGAACATGCGGCCCGGCTGGAGGCGGCCCTTCTCTCTGATGCTTTCGGGCGGGAGGTCGAGGACGCCGGTCTCTGACGCCATGACGAGCTTGTCGTCGTGGGTTACGGTGTAGCGGAAGGGACGCAGGCCGTTGCGATCTAGGACGGCGCAAACATCCTTGCCGTCGGTGGCGAGCATCATCGCGGGGCCGTCCCACGGCTCCATCATGCCGGAGTGAAATTCGTAGAAGTCCTTTTTCTCCTGGGGCATGGTCTCGTGCTGGTCCCAGGCCTCGGGGATCATCATGAGCATGGCGTGGGCGAGCTCGCGGCCGGTCATCACCAGGAGTTCGAGGGCGTTGTCGAAGCTGGCGGTGTCGCTGGCGGTCGGGTCGCAGATGGGAGCCAGCTTATGTATGTCGTCGCCGTAGAGGGGAGAGCTGAACTGCTGCTCGCGGGCGTGCATCCAGTTGATGTTGCCGCGCAGGGTGTTGATCTCGCCGTTGTGGGCGAGGTAGCGGTACGGATGAGCCAGCTTCCAGTGTCCCAGCGTGTTGGTGCTGAACCGGGAGTGCACCAGCGCGAACGCGGAGACCAGGGATTCATCATTGAGGTCCAGGTAAAAGCGAGAAAGCTGGTAAGACACCAGCAATCCCTTGTAAACCACCGTGTTGCAACTGAGGCTACAGATATAGAAGAAATCGGCGTCGTCTTCGGTGATGCCGGTTTCGGGCAGGGTGTGGGTGATCACCTGCCGGACGACGTAGAGTTTCCGTTCAAATGCGTCCCGATCGGGCGTGTTGGCTGAGCCCTTGCCGACGAAAAACTGCCGGATGGTCGGGCAGACCGTGCGGGCGTCCCGTCCGATCTGGGAGTGATCCAGGGGAACGTCGCGCCAACCCAACAGGGCCAGTCCTTCTTCGGCGACGACCTTTTCCACGTGCGACACGCACAGCCGGACCGCGTCGGGGTCCTGGGGGAGAAAGATCATGCCGACGCCATACTCGCCTTCGGCCGGCAGAGGTATGTTGGTGTCGGAGGTTACCTTGCGGAAAAAGACGTCCGGCATTTGAACCAGGATGCCGGCGCCGTCGCCGGTGTCCGGATCGGAGCCGGATGCGCCGCGATGGCCAAGGTTGTCGAGGACCTGCAGGGATTCGGTGATGATGGCGTGAGTCTTATCGCCCTGTATGTTGGCCACCATGCCGACGCCACATGCGTCGTGCTCATGTTCAAGGGAATACAAGCCGCCGGATTGGGCCAGTTCTTTGAGCGAGTTCATAGCCGTACCCTGCATCCAGAATAAAAGAAAAACCGCCCTCAGGCCAAGGGGTTGCAAACCCGTTAGTGCCGGGGCAGCGCGGCGTAGCGGCACCGCCGGAAAATTGACTTGTGTAATATATCACAAACGACGGGGATTGCAAGGCGAGCCGTCGCCAACCTATACTCGTCGCACTCGCTTTGTTCAACCGCGAATGTAAAGTACGAATTGATCGCGATCGAGGGGTATGACAGCAACCGAAACCTTGAATCCGACCGAAGTGGCCCGGCTGGCCGTGGACCTGGCCGCCGAGAAGCTGGCCACCGACATAGTCATGATGGACCTGCGCGAGCTGGCCGTGTTCGCGGACTATTTCGTGGTGATGACGGCCGATTCGGTACGTCAGATTGAGGCGTTGGAGGAGGATTTCACCAACGCTATGAAGGACGCCGGAATAGCCCGGCACCACCGGGAGGGCACGCCGGCGTCGGGGTGGGTCCTGTTGGATTTCGCGGACGTGATCATCCACATATTCGGCCCCGAGGAGCGCGAATTTTTCGGGCTGGAGCGGTTGTGGAGCCGGGCGCCCCAGGTGGTCAGGATTCTATGATCCACTCGTCGGTGCTGCGAGCGTAATCCAGCGCGCCGCCCTCACCGAAAAACAGGCCGATCTCACGCTCGGCAGACTCCGGGCTGTCGGATCCGTGGACTATGTTGCGGCCGATGTCGACGCCGAAATCGCCCCTGATGGTGCCGGGGGCTGCGTCGCCGGGGTTGGTTGAGCCCATAGTCTGCCGGGCGAGCGCGACGGCGTTGTTGGCCTCCCAGATCATCGCGACGATGGGTCCCGATATGATGAACGACACCAGGGATGGAAAGAAGGGGCGGTTGACGTGCTCCGCGTAGTGCCGGTTTGCCAGGTCCTCATCGACCTGCATGAGGCGCATGGCGACGAGTTTGAGGCCGCGGCGTTCCAGCCGGGATATGACGTCGCCGACCAGGCCACGTTGGACTCCGTCGGGTTTGATTGCGACAAAGGTGCGTTCCATTAATTGATCTGACTCCTGATTGTTTTAGGTAGTGGATGCGGAGGGCCGACCCTGCCTGACCCGGTCGCGCCGCCTGGCGACGCCGATGGTGGGCATACGCAAGTAGTAGGGTTGCAGCGTGGCGAGGTCGTCGGTCCGGTTGTGGCTCAGTCTTTCGGCGGCGGCGGATGCCAAGGACCAGAGCCGATCGGCAGGCGTCCAGGGCATGACCAAGATCGGGCGTGAGGGATCGGCGCCGTCGTAGGAGCATGCGATAGCGTCCTGCCGGCTGTGTGCCGCTTCGCCTGAGTAAATCAGCGGACTGGGCGGCAGTTGGGAGTCGTGCTCCAAAAGGGTTTCCGCGGATGCTATTTCGTCGTCGCGGATTCGGGTCCCATGGCCGTCGAACCAGCCCGCTGCCACCTCGTTCCGTCCCGCATCCAACCATGCGGCAACGATTCCGCCCGACACGAGCTTTGACCGCGCTTCCAACGCGAGGGTATCAACGCCGATGATCGGGAAGCCGCCGGCCATGGCCAGGCCCTTGGCCGCGCTGACGCCCACCCGCAACGCGCTGAATGGTCCCGGGCCGAGGGCCACCGCCACGCCGTCAAGATCGATGGCCCGGATGCCTTGAGCAGACAGCAGTTGGGCAACGGCGGGCATGAGCTGAGCGGTATGGTTGGCGGTCGAGCGCCAGAGCCGGGCTTCGACCACGCTGCCATCGGCGTCGGCCAGAGCCACGCCACCGTGCCGGGACGAGGTGTCGATGGACAGCAGCATTACGCAGGGTCCGCCACGGTTGGACGTAATTTATCCAACAGCCCGGAGAAGCGTTCAGGAGCGCCTTCAATGGTGATGCTGTGCCGGGATGGGACGCCGCCGTCCTCGTCGGGGAGCACCTCACAGGCTGCCGGGAATGGGTCGATCGCGTAATCCAGATCAATCCACAGGGCGTCTTCGGGGAAGATTTCCTCGGCGCGGTCGGCCCATTCAACGATGAGCACATCCTCGCCGGCCGACATGATGTCTTCCAATCCCAGATCCCAGGCTTCCGCCGGGTGGTCGATGCGGTACAGGTCGGCGTGGTGCACGGTGAGACGGCCCCGGTACCGGGTGATGAGGACGAATGTCGGGCTCCGGGCGTGGCCTTCCACGCCCAGCCCCCGGGCGATGCCCTGGGTGAGGCAGGTCTTGCCGGCGCCCAGAGGTCCTGTGAGCAGGTAGACGTCGCCGGGAGCGGCGGATTCCCCGATGACTTCGCCGATACGGCGAGTTTCGTCGGCGGTGTCGGTGTAGATGATCAGATCGTTGGCCATAATTGGGTCAGTCAGCGAAGTGATCCCATCCCGAAGCGGAACGGTGCATGACTCTGCCGGAAGCGTCCAGGATTGTGACGGAACCGGGTTCCCCATCGGTGATCTCACCGATTACGGTCGCTCCTGCCGGCAGTTCGGCAATGGCGACGTCCATTATATCGCCAGGCGCCGTGAACAACAGGACGTAGTCCTCGCCGCCATAAAGAGCCAGATCCAGCCAGTCGTCGGGGAATGCGTTGCTCAGGGCGGTGATGGTTGGGACCTGATCGGCGAATATGGTGGCTGCGACCCGGCTGGCGGCGCACAGTTTGCCCAGGTCGTCGGCCAGACCGTCGCTTACGTCCATCGCGCAACCCACGCCGGCGGAGACCAACGCTTTGCCAGCAGACACGTGGGGCAGAGGGCGGCGGTGTTGTTTGGCGAGGTCGGAATTGCCGGGTGTCTCGCCCAGACGATTGGCCAGGAGTTGTCGCAGACCGCCGGCCGAGCCGCCCACCGGCCCGGAAACGGCAACCAGGTGCCCCGGCGCGGCGGCGGAGCGGACCATCGGCTCGCCGGTTGCGATGCCGGTGAGAGCCACGGTGATGAAGGCGACCGGAGACCGCACCATATCGCCGCCGATGATGCGGGCATCGTACTCATCGCAGATCTCGATCATGCCGGCGTAGAGCTCCCGGATATCGGCGACGAGGGTTTCCGGGGGCAATCCGAGGGTGATGAGAGCGGTGGCGGGTTCGCCGCCCATTGCGGCGACGTCGCTGATGTTGGAGGCGATGGCTTTCCAACCCAAATCGCGCCAAGGGGTGGTGGCAGCGGTGAAGTGGATGCCATCCACCATGGTGTCGGTGGTGTACAACTCGGTGACCGGGCCGTTAAGGAAGGTGATTGCAGCCGCGTCATCGCCGTTGGGCACCGACAAGCGGTATGGTTGGGTGGCAGGGGAGTTTGGGGAGTCTGCGCCGGCCCTGGTCCACTGTTGGACCAATTCAATCAGGCCGAATTCGCCGAGTTCTGAGACGCGCATACTGGAGTATGTCGGTTGCGGCTTCCGCAGAGGGCAGGTTGATCAGGTACAAAAGGAAACCGGGCTCTGAGATCGAGCCCGGGTAATTGGTAGGCGCTTTATCGGCTGAT
>JAJDXU010000324.1 GCA_022823105.1 Dehalococcoidia bacterium | reverse complement strand
ATCAGCGGCCACCGCCGCAATCGCCAAGCCCTCTTGGCGATACGGACGGGAACCGGAACCGGCTGAACGACCAGAGTTGCTTCTGCTGCCACGATGATGTCCTCCCCTATGCGTACCTGATCCTGGGATCAATGTATGCGTACATAATGTCCACCAACAAAGCCGCCGTGACGTACATCAGGGTGAACACTATCACCACGGCTTGCAGCAGCGGATAATCGTTGCCGGCCAGCGCCTGGATGGCGAGTTGGCCGAGGCCGGGCCAGGCAAACACGGTTTCCACAACCAGGGAACCGGTAACCAGGCTGCCCAGGGTGATCCCCGCGAAGGTGAGCACGGGTATCAGTGCGTTGCGCAGGGAGTGCTTCCAGATGATGACGTTATTGGAGACGCCCTTGGCGCGCGCCAATTTGACATATTCGGAGTCCAGGACGTTGAGCATGGCGGACCGCAACAACCGGAGGTTGGCGGCGGCGTAGAACCAGCCCAACGCCACCGCAGGCAGGACGATACTGGAAACCTCCTGCCGGCCGTAGGGCGGGAGCCAATCCAGCCGCACCGCGAATAGGAACACCAGCATCAGGCCAAGCCAGAACACGGGAGCGGACTGGCCGATCAACGCGACAATTTTTCCGGCCATGTCAAGGAAGCTGCCCCGTCTGACGGCCGATAATATCCCGAGCGGTACGCCTACGATCACGGAAAAGGCGAAAGCGGCTGTACCCAATTGAAGGGTGGCAGGGATTCGCTCAATTATCACGTCCATCGAAGGGCGGCCCTCTTTAATGGATTTACCAAAGTCTCCTTTCAGCGCGCTGCCCAGGAAGATTCCGTACTGATGGTAGTAGGGTTTATCCAGCCCCAGGCTCTCCGTCAGCCGGTCCCAGTCCTCCTGGGTTGAATAGTCGTCCAGGTAGACGTGCCGGGGATCTCCCGCGGCGCGGCTCATGACGAAAATGATCAGCGACACGGCGAGGAGAGTTACCAGAGCCAATAAGATGCGCCGGACCAGATACCGCTGCATATTTCACTCCCTCCCGGACAAATCCAGTTTGTTATTGGCGTTATGTGGCGTTGTGACGGTTGTTTGAAAGGCGGGGAGGAGTCGACGGGTTTGTGTCGTGCTCCTGCCCCGCCCTCGAGTCTCGGCTATCAGCGGCGCTGGGCCCCTCCCGCACCGCCCGTTGCGCGGGCGATTCGCGGACTGGCGGCAGTGCCGCGGTTCGATCTCCCTTCGTACACGATGTTGAACGCCAGTGCGATGACGTTGGCAACCAGAGTCGCCCCCAGCACGATATACGTTCGCGGTCTGAACAGGTAGCCGCAGACGCCGACGCACCGGGCGTCCTCGATGGCAGAGATGTGGTCTCCAACCTGGAAGCCGATCCAACCGCCACCGGCGCTCAACACCATCACTACGAAGGCCCCGAGCAACAACAGGGTCCAATGTGGTATGTCGTCGATCCTGAGCATCATCGCGCCCGCCCCGATACCGGCGCCGACACCGCCGCCGATCATCAGCAGAGTTAGCAGCGTGGGTAGGCCGGACACTCCGAAGAATACCGACGACGCGGATGCAATTGCCATTCCGATCACGCCCAGCACCGCCGCCAGCGGCAACCCGAACAGGGTCCGCAACGCGATCGCTATTCCCGTTTTTCGCCAGAACATATCAGGGCTGCCTGCTCAAACCACTCTTGTAGAGGCAATTACCTCGGCTGGATGAACTCATAACCATTGATGTTGCGGATGTCCCGGTACCTTACGCCTTCAGGCCACGGCTGGATGTTGGGACCCACCGGCCAGACCACGTCGAAGTTGTAGAGACCGACGGCGGTGACGGCATTATCGAACAGGAACGTAGCGATTTCTATGGCAAGTTCCCGACGTTTTTCGCTGTCGACCTCCGCCATGTGGGCGGCGACCTTGTCGTCGAGCCAGGGATGCTCAACGCCCCGATTCCAGACGGCGCTGTGGTTCAACTGGGAAAGCATCCCGGAGTATCCCTGGCCTGGTTCCAGCCGGATGCTGCCGGCGTGGCAGGTTGAACCCTGGTAGTTGCGAGCGATGAGGCTGGGGCGCAGGGTGGAGTACGGCAGGTTCTGAAACTTCACATCCAGGCCGATATCGGCCCACATGGTAGCGATGGCCTCGCAGGCTTCGACTTCCACGGGCGCGCCGCGTAGAGATGGCGTGAGAGTGATGCTGAACCCGTTGGGGTAGCCGGCCTCGGCGAGAAGCTCCTTGGCTCTCTCCGGGTTGTACTCCCACCGCATTTCCGGCGGCAACCAGGTGTCCTCATACCTTCCGAAGTCCCAGAGCACCGCCGGGCTGCCGTAGCCGTGCAGCAGGGTATCCACGATGCCCTGGCGGTCGATGGCCATGGACAATGCGTTGCGGACTTTCGCCGCGTTCTTCCACTCCTCGGAATTGATGTCGGGGTCGGCCGAGACCCAGGGCAGATCCGGATCGTAGCCGGGCTGCTGGTCCTCGGTGCCGATGCCGACGTAATACTGGCCGTAGAAAGTCACGGCAGCCTCGCCGCCGCCGGGCAGGCGCATCAGTTCGGCGCCGTCCACCTCCTCAATTAGGGCCAGGGAGTCGAACGCGATGAGGGTGGTATCCAGGTTGCCGGTCTGGAACCCGGCGATGCGGGATGACTCCTCCGGTATTTCGCGGAATACGAGCTCGGCGAAGTGGGGAGTCTTGCGCCAGTGGTCCTCTACGGCCGCCATGCGCCAGAATTCACCCGTGCGGGCTTCGACCAGTTCCCACGAGCCGGTGGCGGCGATGTTGGCGCTGGCCTCTTCGGCTCCAAGCTCTTCCGTCTGGCGCTTGCTGACAATCCATGTGGCGGACCCCGCCGGGCTGGTCAGCATCTCGTTGACGGGAACCTCCGACCAGGGCGTGCCGGTGTTGATCTCCAGGGTGTGGTCGTCGATGACCTTGGCATGACCTGTTTCGGACACGAACACCCCGCGGATGTTGGAGGCGCGCGGGTGCTTGGCGCTGTCGGCGAACTGCTGCATGCTCCACAGCACGTCCTCTGCCGTCATCTCCCCGTATCCCTTATGGAACTGCACCCCCTCCTCCAGGTAGAAGGTCCAGGTCAGGGCGTCCTCGGACACCTCCCATTCCCGGGCCAGGAAGGGCACGACCTCCAGGTTGCTGTTCACCGTGAACAGCGACTCAGTGATGGGAGCCGTGCTCATCACGTAGATTTGAGGGTTGCCGGCGAGGTTGGGATGGCCAATGAACGGGCCCAACTCCTTCTGACCGCCGGTCAGTATTCCTTCCGGTTTGTCGATCACGACGGCGACCGGACTCTCGGGAGTCGGCGCGACGGTCGCGATGGGTACTTTCGTGGCGACCTGCTGCGCCGGGGCCTGCGGCTGCGGAGCCGCCGGCGGTTGCGTGGCCTGCTGGCTGGCCGGCTGCTGCCCAGGGGCCTGTTGCGGAGCCGCCTGCTGGCCCCCGGTTTGTTGCGCAACGGGTTGTGCCTGATCTGCGCTCGGCGCAGCTTCAGGCGCGGCGCCACCGCAAGCCACGATCAACATCAGCAGGGACGACATGGCGACGAGCGCCAACAACGTGGTCGGTATCGTTACGCGTCGCATGAACACCTCCTGTTCTTGTGAACAGATCGCCTCTCACGTTCGGCTACGGCCGCCGGTGGCGGATGTACTCGTAGCCGTTGATCTGGCGCACGTCGGTCGTCCTCACGTGTTCGGTCCAGGGCTCGATGCGCGGGCCCACCGGCCAGACGGCATCGATGGTGTAGTAATTGATGTCGGTCAGCACGTTGTCGAACAGGAATTGACCGATTTCACGCTCAAGCACTTCACGATCGTCCGGGTCAACGGCGGCCTGCGCCTCGATCATCTTGGACTCCGACCACCAGTGCTCAAGCCCACGATTGAACGGATTCGCGCTCAGGTAGCTTCCGAATCCGGTGGCGGGAGTGGGAAGCGGCGAACCGGCGTGGCAGGTCGCGCCCTGGTAGGTGCGCCCGACCAACTGGGGCCGCAGGGTCCCATAAGGCACCCGCTGGAAGTTCACGTCCAAGCCAATGTCGCCCCACATCTGGGAGATGGCTTCGCAGCCTTCAACCTCCGCGGGAGCGCCACGGAGGGACGGCGTCAGGGTGATGCTGAACCCATCGGGATAGCCGGCTTCCGCGATCAGTTCGCGGGCCCGGTCCGGGTTGAATTCCCAGTCCCTGCCGTCGAGATAATGCTCGAATCCGGTGTAGTTCCGCATCGGGGTGTTGATGTGGCCGTATCCGGAGAGAATGGTGTCGACCAGGGCCTGCCGGTCGATGGCGGTGACCAAGGCCAGGCGTACCTTGACGGCCCGTTCCCACTCGGGGGAATTCACATCGTCGGTGGGCGAAACCCAGGGCAGTTCAGCGTCGTATCCGGACCTGGCTTCCACTCCTTCGATCGGATACCAGTTGCCGTAGATGCGGAGGCCCATCTCAACGGCGTTGGGAACCGTCATGAGCTGCGCTCCTTCAACCTCGAGGACGCTGGGGATGGTGTCAAATGACATGAGGAAGGTATCCAGTTTGCCGGTCTGGAATCCGGCCAGCCGGGAAGCCTCCTCGGGTATCTCCCACATCACGAATTCGGCGAATTCGGGGGTGTGGCGCCAGTGGTCGCGCACCGCTTCCATCTTCCAGAACTCGCCGGTGCGATGCTCAACGATTTCCCACGGGCCGGTGGCGGCGATCTGGGTGCTGGCTTCATCGACTCCGAGCTCTTCGGTTTGCTTTCTGCTGGCGATGAACGTGGAACCGCCGCCGGGAGTCATGTGCCACCGTTGAGCGATGACCTCCACCACGGGTTCGCCGGTGTTGACCGTGAGGGTGTACGGGTCAACGATTTCGGTGCCGGGGCGTTCTTCCCAGAACGTGGTGAGCTGGCCGGCGCGAGGGTGTTTGCTGAGGCCCCACTGGCGCATGGTCCACATCACGTCCTCGGAGGTCATTTCCCCGTATCCCTTGTGGAACATGACGCCTTTGTTCAGGCGGAACGTCCAGGTCAGGTAGTCTTCGGAGACTTCCCACGACTCTGCGAGGAGACCGCTGACCTCGCGGTTAAGGTCCTGTTGGAGCAGGCCTTCGCCGATGGGCGCAGTGCCGTGAACGAAGATCTGCGGATTGCCCAGGTTGCTGGGATGCAGGAAGAACGGGCCCATCTCTTTCAGGCCGGTATTCAGGGTGCCCATGGGCTCGACGGCCTGCACTGTGGAGTCTGAGGACGCCGCTTGTGGCGCTGCTGTCGGAGCCGCCTGGGCTTGAGCCGGCGCCGGTTGTGATCCACCCGATGGGGCAGCCGCGGCAGGGGGCGAAGTTGCTGCTGCCTGGGCAGGAGCTGCCTGCTGGGCGGCTGATTGCGGCGCGGCAGCGGGCTGCTGGGATTCGAGCTCGGATTCTCCAGCCGTGCCGCATGCGATGATCGGGGTTAATAGTAACGCCGCTGATACGAGGCAAATCAAAGTGATGCGACTGTTCCTGAACCAACTCATCGGAACACCTCCGGTGCCGTGCGCGTCTCGGATCAATTGGCGGTACGTTCTAACGCGAACCGTACCTGAAAACGGGAAGTTCTGATGTTAAACGCTAATACCACGTAAATTTTGCCGATTACCGATTGGTGTGCAAGTCTAATGTACGTAATCAGGCATGTCAACGGAACGAATAATCATTATCAGGCTGTGCAAATATTTGATTTCGCGATATTAGGAATGTCCCGACGCGATGGCGTTGCGGGCATGTTTGGGGTTTCATCCGGCCTGCGTGGCATCCACCTCGCGGGGTGGCTGATCCCGACTACTGTGCCAAACCGCTCGAAGAACGCCTCGGGATAACGGTATGAGCCTCAGCAAAACGCCAGTGACCTGACCGACAACGGGGCTCTGGGCCCGCCGCCTGCCAGTCGACTGGACGTAACCAGCCGGAGTTGCCTGTCACCGGGCGACGCAGATAAAAGAGAGGTGGGTCACAGCGGCCGGCAGCGGGTCATCTTCGGGTCTGGAGACGTCCCGGTCGAATACCCGTATCGGGGTGTTTCCGGCCACGTCTTCTAGGCGTGGCTCTATGAGCAGGCGGTGTTCGCCCGAATGCCATGGGAATTCGGGCGTGAAACTCCAACTGAGCTCCGAGTGTCCGATTGTGCTGACTCCATCCAATATCGCGCCCGTCGGGTCCTGGACGGACAGGCTGTGTTGAAGCAGCCCGTGGTCCAGGGAGCGGTCGAACTCGACCCGCAAAGGTATCGATGAGGCGGCAGGTGGGACGTTCAGAGTCCAGCCGGCTGGGTCCGCGCGGGACCGCATAGCCGGGCCGACTCGGTAAATCCGCCGGGCAGGAGCCCGGAGGGGTTGGCCCCTGGCGTCACGAAAGGCGCGGTCAATGGTAACAACGACCGTCATCCCCTCCGCTAGTGGATATCCCGATTCTAGGTTGGGCGCCAGCCCCCGCTTGATTCGGCCAGGGTCCAGCAACATGGTCAAGCGGCTGCGGCCGGCATCCCAAAGCTCGGGTTCGGGAGGCAGGAACACGTCCTCCAGAGATTCGCCGGTGTCCTGACAACCCACGCTGATCGCGCTCATGGCCCAGGACTCGCTCATGGGATGGGAGAACTGGACGTAGAGCCGGAGCAGGTTCAGTGGTACTTCGGATGCCGTCGGGTAAATCTCGAGGACCTCGGCCACGGGATCGGCTGCCCTTGCCGGTCGCTGGGTCGTCCAGATCTCGCAGTCGCCCGTATCAGGGCAGTCGACGAGGAGCGAATAGCGCGTGCCAACCGATAGCGGAAATCGCGGAACAAATAGCACGACGTCGCCTCGCGACAGGAAACTCCCGGCGACGGGTGGCACGGCGGGGCGAGCGGGGGCGCCGCCCAGCGATTCGCTGGGGTAGAAGGCGAGACGCCGCGACAGCGTGGCGGCGTCCGCGTCGGCCAGTTCGCGCAGTTCGGTTTCAGTCCAACCGACGACTGCTATGCGAGCCCGCCCCTGGTGCTCCTCCCACTCCAGTTGCAGTTGACGCAGTGAGTTCACAGCGTCGCGGTAGCGTAGGTGCGCAGGTGGGAACCTCCGTCGTCATCCTGCTGCAGCATCAGCACGCCGCTGCCGTTGAGGTTGGCCATCCGTTTGACGCCCGGATGGGGCAGCAACTCGCGGGGTACGCCCACGCCGGGCGTGACCGGATCCGCCGGCGAAGCGTCCAGGGAATCGTCCGGCACCGTCAGCGGGCCCTGCACGTCGATGTCCTTGCAGGCGATCTTGAACAGCGGGTGCCGGTCGTTGCAGACCAGCAGGAATTCGCCACCGTCGTGCTGGTAGGAGACGAGGTCTAATGGGTGGTTGTGCGAGCCCAACTCGGCGACCGTCTTGCCCATGATGTGCTTGCCCGAGTCGAAATCGGACAGGTTGAACTGGACGACCGGAGTGCACGTGTAGCTCGCCAGGATGCTGGTGTTGCCTTGGTAGGGCACGAACGCGCGAATGGGAGCGGCCGTTTCGTACTGACCGTGGGAAACGTGGAATATCTCGAGCGAATTGGATTTGCCATCGCCGTCGAATGGGAAAGGTATGCGCCGCAGCGTTGACGTGAACTCCTCGTTGGAAGTGCCGGCGACCAGGAGGAGTCCCTCCACATAGGACATATCGGTCACGGTAACCGTCCGCAGCTTCATCCGGGTAACCAGCCGAGGGTCGTCTTCGTCGGCAGCATCGGTGATGGCGTACTGCGAAAACGGGACGTTTTCCAGCGGCACATCGACGATTGAACCGTCGCCGCTGACCCTGATGACGACCGGAATTGCGGCGTCGCCGGTGCCCCGCATGACGGACAGATAGACGTTGCTTGAAGCGGGGTGGACCGCCATATCGCGTATTGCTACATCCTCACGTGAACATCCCAGATATGATGCCAGCGAGGCGTCGATGTTCTCGAGGTTGACGGACTCGGGCTTGCCGCCGCCGGTGTCGCCTACGTCAACCGCGAATATGGACGCGCCCACGTTGTCTGCGATGAATAAGATACCTTCCGGCCCGAACGCCAGCGGTCCCACTGACCGGACGGAGGGAGTTCCGACGGCCAACCCAAGTTCGTTGACGCTTGTCGATGATGTGAGATCAACCATGGTCGCCTCCTGCGCCTTGAGAGTTGTTTTGAGTGCCAGTGTAGCATTTGGACAATCAACGTGCCACGCATGGCAATAAATCGTCGCTGAGGGTGGTTTTTGGGTGCATAGCGTCAATCGGTGATGATATAGCGTACGCAATGTCGCGAGTTCGTCGGCGGGCACGCTGGGCGCCGCCGCGTAGCCTGGCTTTGCGCTCATGGGTACCAGCGTAGCGCAAGGTGCCAAGCCGAGTGCCACCGCCACCCCAATTCAGGTAGCACAGTCATTCCGGTGTGTGCCAAAACGCCCAATTTTTTGTGATGAACGCGCCTTTGGCGGCAAAAAGACGTGCTATCGCTCCCCATCATCACCCAAATCCCCCAAAACCCCCAGTTAAGACTCCCCCGCGCGGCGACACTTCCGCATTGCTCCAACCCTTCCGCCATGCGTACCATATTACCCAGCGC
>JAJDXU010000131.1 GCA_022823105.1 Dehalococcoidia bacterium | reverse complement strand
ACGGACGTCGAGGTCTACGAGGACATTCTGCGCGGCGCGGAATTGGCTGAGGAACTGGGCTTCGACTCGGTGTGGATTGCCGAGCACGCTTTCAGCGAACACAGCATCATCAGCTCGCCCCACAGCCTGCTGGCCGCCATCGCCGCCAGGACCAGGCGGGTCAAGGTAGGCGTGGCCTGCACCATAGTGCCGTGGCACGCTCCACTGCGGCTGGCGCAGGACATGGCCACACTGGACATCATCAGCCAGGGACGCCTGATTGTCGGGGCCGGCCGCGGCTACCAGCAGCGGGAGTTCGACATCTACGGCCTGGACATCGCCGAATCCCGCGACCGTTTCATCGAGGGCATGGACATCGCCATCAGGTCGTGGACGGAGGACACTTTCTCCTACGACGGCGACTATTTCAGCTTCCCGAAAGTGCGGGTTATTCCCAAGCCGGTGCAGCAGCCGCATCCGCCCATATTCATGGCGGTTACTCACAGCCCCGAGTCGGTGGAAATTGCCGTCCGCAACCGTTGGGGGTTGTTCACCGTGGGCAGCAGTTTCTTCCCGGCTTCGCCGGACGCTGACCAGAACCTGATCAACCTCTACCGCCGGCGGATGCTGGAAGAGGGGACGGCGCCCGATGACATCGAGGTCGCCGCCGTCCGCAACGTTTACGTGGCTCCCACCGACGAGGAGGCCATCGAACTGCTCGTGCCGCGCCTGCAATGGGCGGGCGACATGGGGGACTTCCTGCGGCGGCCGCTCTCCGACGTTGTGCGGGCCTCAGGGGTGCGCGGCTATGAGCACTACGTCCAAGACCCCTTTATCGAGCCGGACCTGGTCGCCGAGCGGGGCAAGGAAGGCATGGCCGCAATCGGCAGCCCCGAGAAGGTAACGGCGGCCATCAGGGAACTGGAAGAGAACCACGTCACCCACTTCATCAGCTACCTGGACGTCGGGGGCCTGTCCTACGACCAGGTGTCTGGCTCGCTGCAACTGTTCGCAGAAAAGGTGATGCCCAACTTCCGGTAAGCCCCAATCCACCGAACAGGCGAGTGTGGCGTCGCGCTGAGGGGGTGATAGGTTACTCCTATGCTTCTGGAATGATGGTTTGTGAAACAGGAGACCAACCAGAAACGGGCAGCACCCAATGTAGAGAACGGCCCGCGCCCGGGAGGGCCCGCCCCGCAGGGCGCCGCCGTGGCGGTTGTAAGGAGCTACGCAGACCGGGGAAGCGGTCTGCGTGCGATCCAGAGTGCCCAATTCCGGCAGAAGCGCCAGCAAGGTCGGCGGCAGATTCAGGCCCACGCCGGCAACCGTGCGGAGCAGGTCATCTTGCTCACCCCACGCTCCCGATTCACCGTCGTTCCATTGTGGCGTCAGATGCGAGGTTGGGTAAAGGCTGGCTATTCGGCGCGATACAAGGGAGTTGCTTGGTGAAAACGGGTCAATGAAGGTGCGAGCCCCGCAGTGTCATCCGACGGTTGACCTTGCAGGGCGACGAACGTACATTGTGTCGGCCCTGGCGAGCGCTGGGGCAAAACCCGATGATGACGGGACGTGCGTTCCAATATGACCCTTCGATTTATCCACGCCGCTGATCTCCATTTGGACAGTCCGTTCCGGGGCATCAGGGCAGCAGCCCCCGACAATGTAGCCAGGGCGCTCTACTCGGCCACCTTCGATTCCTACCGGAACATCGTCGATCTCTGCATGTCCGAGCGAGTTGACGCGCTGCTGGTCGCCGGCGACATCTACGACGGCGCCGACCGCAGCCTGCGGGCTCAACAGGCCTTCCTGGATGGTTTGCGCAGCCTGGACGCCGCCGGCATCCGGTCCTTTGTGTGCCACGGCAATCATGACCCGCTGGACGGTTGGGAAGCGCGACTGTCGTATCCGGACGGTTGCCACCGGTTCGGCGCGGACTTCACGGCGGTTCCAGTCTTTCCGGATGCGCCGGAGCGCGGGTTGGTTTACGGGATCAGCTATCCGACTCGGGATGTGTACGAAAACCTCGTTGCCCGGCTTGGGATGGTGGACGCTGCGGCGTTCACCATCGGCCTGCTCCACGCCAACGTGGGCGGCAATACCGACCACGACCTGTACGCCCCCTGCTCGCTGGACGACCTTGTGCAGTCAGGGATCGACTACTGGGCGCTAGGCCACGTTCACACCCGCCAGGTTATGCGGGAGCGCGCTCCGTCGGTGGTGTATCCCGGCAACCCCCAGGGCCGTCACCCCAACGAGCCGGGAGCGCGGGGCGTCTATCTGGTAGAGGTGACCGACGACGGCAGCATCAGACTGGATTTTCGCGCCACGGACACCGTGCGGTGGGAACAGGCGCGCATCGATATCAGCGCAATGGAAACCGAGCAGGAACTGGTCGATGCTATTGAGGATGAGATGCAAAGCCTGCTGGACGGCGCACAGGGCAGGTCAATTGTGGTCCGCATGACCCTGAACGGCCGGGGCGATCTGAACCGGTTCCTACGCCAGCCCGGCGCCGTGGATGATCTGTTGTCCGGCGTCAACGACCAATGGGCTGAGCGGTTGCCGTTCGTGTGGTGCGAACGCATCCAGAACGAAACTGCTGCGGCTATTGACCGCGACGCTCTGCGGTCCGGCGAGGACTTCCTGGCCGAGGTGCTGCGCATCGCCGATCAGGTCAGGGAATGTCCCGCCACGCTCCAGGATGGACTGGCTGAACTCTACCAGCACCGGAGATTCAGGCAGCATCTCGCCGCTCTGACCGTAGAGGAAATCGCGGCGCTGCTGGACGAGGCGGAGGCGTTGGCCGTGACCCTGCTAGCCGAGGATGACCGCTGATGAGAATAACCGGCCTGCACATCGACGGTTTCGGGCGATTCGCCGACCGCGCTTTCGGCCCGCTGGAGCGTCCGGTTACGGTGTTCTACGGCCCCAACGAAGTCGGCAAGAGCACGCTGCTCGAGTTCATCCGTCGGATCCTGTTCGGCTTCCCCAGCAGCCGCAGCCGAGGCAACGAGTATCCGCCCCTGGCCGGCGGGCGGCACGGCGGCAGGGTGCTGATCACCACCGACGCCGGGGAAGCCATCACCATCGATCGAGCGCCGGGACGGGGCGACGGGCCCGTATCCATCACCACCGGCGCCGGCGAAACACTTCCGGCGGGTGAACTGTCGAGACTATTGGGGAACCACTCGCGGGGCGTGTTCGAAGGCATATTCGCGTTCACGCTCGACGAGCTGAACGACCAGAACAGGCTCAGCGATGACAGCGTCAACCTGCAGATCTACAGCGCCGGCATTGGAGCGATGAAATTGCCCGCCGCGTTGGCGGCGCTGGATCGCCAGAAACGGGAGATTTTCATTCCACGGGGCAGCAGCCAATCGGTTCCCAAGATCGCGACGGAGATTGACCGGGCGAACTCCGAACTGCAACAGATCGCGAGCTACGCCACAGAGTATCGCCGGCAATCGGACCGGTTGGCAGAAATCGACCGGGAATACCAAACGTTGGCTGATAGGCGCTTGCGGCTCATGTCGGAAAAGGAACGTAACGAAAACCTGATCAACGCCTGGGACCACTGGAACGAACTGATCAGCGGGGAACAGCGCCTGGCGGACCTGCCGGCGGTGCAGGCGTTCCCGGAGAACGGCGTCATCCGCCTGGAAACGCTGGAGGCACAGGCCGAAACCGCCCGCGAGGAACTATCCGCTGCGGAAGAACGGGTCGACCGCATCAGGGCAAGCGTTGACGAGGACATCGAGCATCTGACGATCCTGGATCGCTCAAGCGAGGTGCGCGCGCTGGAGCGTGCTCGCAGCGCGTTCGACCAGTCGGTCAAGGACCTGCCCGAGCGACACGCCGAACTCGCCAGCAAGCGCTCCGAGTTGAAAACCTCGCTGGCGAACCTCGGTTCCGACTGGGACACGGAGCGCCTCACCAGTTTCGACCTGTCCCTGGTCGTCCGCGAGGAGGTTGCCGGCCACGGTGAACGGCTCAGGGATGCCCAGGTTTCCGCCCAGAGAGCTCAGGCGGCCCTGGTGCTGGAAGAGACGACGCTGGCGGACACTGTGGCAGCAACGCAACAGTCGCAAGCCGAACACGACGCAGCGGAACCTCCCCAACTGAACGAAAATGACATCCGCGAACGCCGCCGGCGCATCCGACAGTCCAGAACCACACTGGACGAATTGGGCCGCGCCGAGGACAGGGGTCGAGACCTGCAGGCGCAGGTTGGCGATGGGCCCGAACCCGGCGCGACTGGGTCGCCGTCTGGCCGATCCCGACTGCTGGCTGGCGCGCTGGGGGTGTTGGGCGCCGTGATGCTGATGGCCGGCCTCTGGCTGGCAGCGGCCACCACCTTCGGAGCCGGCGCGATCCTGGCCGCCGGCGGCGCGGCGCTGGCCACGGTGGCGGTCTTCTGGTTCATGCGGGGCCGCGCTGATGGGCAGGCCACGGCCTCGCCGGCGACGGCGCGGGTGCGCGGACAGATCCGAGAGGCGGACGAGCAGTTGGCGGGAATACGGTCGCGTCTCCAGGCGGATGCCGATGCATTGGATCTGGAAACCATTGACGGGAACACGTTGCTGGAAGCTGAGGAAGGCCTGGACGCTGCTGACGCGAGGCTCCGGGAGTGGCAGGGGCTGCAAACGACGTTGGCCCAGGCGACCGAACGCGTCGCGCGCCAGACACAGCGGCGGGATGACGCACAGCAGGCCGTGCGGGACGCTGAGGCGGCGTTGGATGCGGAACAACAGGCGTGGCAGGCATGGCTCCAGCAGCGCGGGCTGCTGACCACGTTCCTGCCCGACAGCATCCAGGAACTGCGCACGCTGGCGGACCTGGCGCGAACCCACCACCGCGAAGTGGGCGACATGGAGGACCGAATCGCCGCCATCCAGACGGACATCAATGAATTCATCGCCATGACCCGTCCGCTGGCGCAGGCTCACGGATTTGCGGCAGAGTGGAGCGACTATCCCAGGGTCGCCGGAGTTGCCGACGACATCATCGACCTGCATCGCGAAGTAACCGAGGCAGCGCGGATACGGGCCGACGCTGAG
>JAJDXU010000338.1 GCA_022823105.1 Dehalococcoidia bacterium | reverse complement strand
CTGGAGCTCGGCCAGCAACTCGGTGACCTCGGGACCGCACATGTGGCCGCCCAGGAGTTCGCCGTAGTTGGCGTCGATCACCAATTTGACGATGCCGTCGTTTTCGCCCATGGCGGCCGCCTTGCCGCTGGCCTGGACGTTGAAACGGCCGATCTTCACGTCGTAGCCCTGTTCACGGGCCTGGGCTTCGGTGAGGCCGAAGGAGGCGACCTGGGGATGGCAGTAGGTGGCCTTGGGTAGGTAGGTGTAATCGAGCGGCTGAGTCTCCTCGCCGGCGATGTTTTCCACGGCGATGACGCCCTGGGCGGACGCGACATGGGCGAGTGCGAGTTTGCCCGTAACGTCGCCGACGGCGTAGATTCCGGGGACGTTGGTGGCCATCCTTTCGTCGATGTCGACGTAGCCGCGTTCGGTCGTCACGCCGACGTCCTCGAGCCCGAGGTCCTCGGTGTTGGGGAGGACGCCGATGGCGACGAGCACCTTGTCAAAGCGGGCGGTCTCGCTGACGCCGTCCTTGTCGATGGTGAGGGTCACTCCGGAGGCGTCGGCCTGGGCGCTGGTGACGCCGGCGCCGGTCTGCATCTTGATGCCGTGGCGGTTGAAGGCGCGCTCAAGCTGCTGGCTGATCTCCTCGTCCTCGTTGGGGACGATGCGGGGGAGGAGTTCGATGACGGTAACGTCTGCGCCGTACATACGGTAGATGTAGGCGAATTCGACGCCGATTGCGCCACCGCCGATGATGGCGATGGACGCGGGCACGTCCTCGGCGACGATGCTCTCGCGGCTGGTGATGATGCGCTCGCCGTCAACCGGGAGGGGCGGGATGCTGCGCGGCCGGGCGCCAGTTGCTATTACGATGTTGCGGGTGCTGACGCGGGATACCTGCCCATCGGCTCCGGTTACGTCTATGGCCCGGGCCGATACGATGCGGGCGTTGCCCTCGATGTGATCGACGTTGTTCTTGCGAAGCAGGAATCCTACGCCGCGGGTCATGCGGTCCACGACCTGGCGGCTGCGCTTCATTGCGACGGAATAGTCAGCGTGGAAATTGTCGAAGGAGAGGCCAAACTGGTCGGCGCGCTGGACGTAGGAGACGATTTCGGCGTTTTTGAGCAGGGCCTTGGAGGGGATGCATCCCCAGTTGAGGCATACGCCGCCGAGGGCTTCTCGTTCGATGACACAGGCTTTGAGACCCAACTGACCGGCGCGGATGGCGGCCACATAGCCACCCGGCCCACCTCCGATTACTGCTACGTCATACCCTGAATCGGTTGCCATCAAACTGACCAGCCCACTAGATTGGCGCAACCCGCCGAGTGCCAAAGCCGATGGCAAGATCAGGGCTACGCTTGTTTGGGCATTATAGCGGCAGGGTAGAGGAGCGGCAAGTTTGAGACCGCGGAGGTAACAGTTCGGACTCGCTGAGCCGTTCCCGCTTTCAGCCCGTCGTTCCGGCGCCCGTATCAGGTACAAGGCAGGCTTTGAGCCGGAATCCGGAAATTTTTCGCCTTACTCACGGATGCCTGTTGGCAGGTTACTTGGATACGGGCACGCCGCAGGTGCATCTCCGCCTTTCGCCGGTGTGACGCTTTGGGCGCCTGACGGTCACATCGAGTTTGACCAACTACCCACGTAGGACGGGGCAGTCGCAGGGGATGCGATTGCCCTGTTGCGGAGCACGCGATTTCGCAGACGTACCTCGGGGGTGCGCCGGTGTTATCATCGGGGTGATTATTTGGCCCGAACCGCACACAGCGAGGCAACGCGATGACTCTCAGGCAACCCTTACGGATGTCGGCCGCCGAGCTGATTGCCCTCTATCCTCCCAACGAGGAGCCGCTGCCCGACGCGATGATTCAGGAACCATTCATCACCGACAGCCTGTATCTGGTTAGAGATCACTTCCGGGAACGTTCCGATGTCCTAATGAGCTCCAACACGTTCATATACTATGATGAACGTGACCGCAGGGCGTCGGTGGCGCCGGACTGGTACGTGTCGTTCGGAGTGGATCCCGAAGCGATACGGGAGATTGAGTCGTATCTGCTGTGGCTGGTGGGCAAGCCGCCCGAATTCGTCCTGGAAATAGCGTCGCCGTCTACGTTCGCCAACGATCTCGGTTGGAAGCGAGAGCTGTACGCGCGGATCGGTGTCAGAGAATACTGGCGATACGATCCCAAAGGCGGGGAACTATACGGTGAACCGCTGGTGGGCGAAGAACTGGTGAACGGAGCGTACCGCCGGCTTGAGATTCACGAAACCGCCGACGGCGAGCTGTGGGGTCGGAGCCCGGTGCTGGGCCTGGACATCTTTTGGGGCGAGCAGCAGGTGGAGTTCGTAAACTCCGCCACCGGGGAGCCGCTGCGGCGGCTGCACGAGGAGCGAATGGCCAGAGAGGCAGCCGAGGCGCGGGCGACTGAGGCGGAGGCCACTTTGGAGGCGGAACGGGCGGCGCGGCTGGAACTGGAGGAGGAGCTGGGGCGATTGAGACAATCGCCTTAGTAGGTGGAATTTGCGAGCATCTGGTAGAATGATGGCAACAAACTTGGAGAATGTGCAACGATGCGTGTTGGCCCATTCGGGATGACCGAACTCTTGATAATCCTGCTGGTGGTGCTGCTGATATTCGGCGCGTCGCGGTTGCCGGGCGTGGGTTCCGCGCTGGGCAAGGGCATCAGATCGTTCAAGACGTCGGTAACGGGGGAGGATGAAGTGGCGAGGCGTGAGGGGAGTTCGACCGAAGCCGGTCCGCCGGAGGAACGGCAGTCTTGACGGTGACGCCTT
>JAJDXU010000114.1 GCA_022823105.1 Dehalococcoidia bacterium | reverse complement strand
AGCGCCGCCGGGCGGTGCGCTGGCTCCGCTCGACCCAGCCGGGGAACTGGGATGCCGGGTCCGGTTCTGTTTGGTTCATTGTTGCAACACGCGGATCACACGTCCGTAGGGGCGGGTTTCAAACCCGCCCCTACACCACCGTCGATACGGTGCAAGGATACACCACGCCGGCTAGACGTTGCGCTGCTTCGGGTCAAGACGGTCGCGCAGCCAGTCGCCCAGCAGGTTCACCGACAGCACGGTGAACAGGATGGCAAGGCCGGGGAAGAAGGAGACCCACCACGAGTCGATGATGAGTTCCCGCCCGTCCGCGACCATCACGCCCCACGCCGGGTTGGGCCTCGGGATGCCGGCTCCCAGGAAGCTCAGGCCGGCTTCCAGCAGGATGACGAAGCCGAGCTGCAGGGTCGCCAGCACGATGATGGTGTTGACCAGGTTCGGGAAGATGTGGCGTACCATGATGCGCAACTGCGACGAACCGGCCACTCGCGAACGTGCGATGAAATCCTGCGTCTTCAGGGCCAGGGTCTCGCCGCGCACCAGCCGGGCGTAGCGGGACCAGAGGAACAGGCACACCACCACCAGCACGTTTTCGATTCGCGGGCCCAGCGTGGCGGCCAGCACCAACGCCACCAGGATCAGCGAGATCGACAGCGACATATCGACCAGCCGCATCACCACGGTGTCAACCCACCCTCCGAAATAGCCCGCCAGGATGCCCAGCACGGTGCCGATCAGGCCCGAGACGAAAATCGCCATGAGGGAGACCACCAGGGCGAGCCTCGCGCCGTGGACAATCCGGCTGAATATGTCCATGCCGTTCTTGTCGGTCCCCAGCATATATTTGGCCTGGCCTCCCGGCTTCACCAGGACGCGGATTTCGTCCCCGATCACCGGCGCTTCGCCCTCGGCCTTGCCGACCACCGTGGCATCGCCGATGCGAACCGTGCGCTCGGCGTCGCTGAGCTTGATCTCGTTCTGGCGATTGTCGCGATTGATCGTCTCAACGACGGTACGGTACGAGACGACGTCGCCGGACCAGGCCGGGGGTACCAGCCGGTCATCCAGATCGCCGCGCCGCGGATTGTGCGGGGCGATCAACTCGGCGAAGACGGCCGGGATGAGCAGGAAGACCAGCAGCATGGTCACGGGAAAGAGGGGCAATCGCCGGATTTCCCGCATCCATTTCCTGATGCGGTCCATAGCCCCCGCTGACGCCTCTTCCGTCTGGGCGGGTTGCGCTACCGGCGTCGTCGTGATCGCCATAGTTCAATCCTCCACCGTCTTTTCAGTCACCCAATCTGTGGTCTTGTCGCTCGGAATTGTCTGCTTGCATTGCCTTGGGCTACGTGTAACGGATGCGGGGGTCAAGATAGGCGTACAGAATGTCCACTATCAGGTTGGCGAAGATGTAGATCGAGGAACCGATTATCACCACCGCCTGGAGCACCTGGAAATCGCGCCCGCGCACCGCTCCCACCGCTAGCTGACCGACGCCGGGCCAGGAGAACACCGTCTCCACGATCACCGTTCCCGTGAACAGCCCGCCAATGATGATGGCGAAATAGGTGAGGGGAGCGATGAAGGCGTTGCGAAGGCAGTGCTTCCAGATCACCTTCCACTCCGGCACTCCCTTGATCCGCGCCAGCTTCACGAACTCGGTGTCCAGCACGTCCAGCATGGAGGAGCGGATCAGGCGCAGGAGCGCGGCAACCTGGAAGAAGCCCAGCGTGAAGGCCGGCATGATCATGTGAGCTATGCCGCCCTTGCCGGAGGATGGCAACCAGCCCAACTGCACCGCAAAGAGCCACAGCAGCATGATGCCGAGCCAGAAGCTGGGCACCGACTGGCCCAGGAAAGCGACTGCCTTGCCCTGGTAATCCAGCCAGCCGTCCTTCTTGGCGGCGGTGATCACGCCCAGCGGTACGCCGATCACCACGGAGATGAGCATGGCCAGGCCGCCGAGTTGGAGGGTCGCCGGGAACCGGTCGATGACCATGCCCATGGCGGTCTGTCCGCCGAAGGCGTAGGACTCTCCGAAGTCTCCCTGGACGGCGTTGCCCAGGAAGACGAGATACCGCATGTGGAGGGGCTTGTCGAGCCCCCACTTTTCCTTGAGAGCGGCGATGTCTTCGGGCGTGGCTTCTCCCATGGGCAACATGACCGACGTGGGATCGCCGGTGATGTTGGACAGCATGAACACAATGATGCTGACCAGGAGCACGGCGATAATGGCCTGCCCGACGCGGAAGATGATAAACCGCTGCATTGTCGCCTCCCGTTCCAGTTACTGTAATTCCGCCCGCGCGTCCCTTCGGTCTTGCCGGATGGTCCGTCATTCGGGCTTACGCTGGAACGACGGTGAGCAGATGTGGGGGCGAATAATCATTCGCCCCCACGGTTGGGTCGTGGGCCCGGTTTAGCGGGCCGCTTTGGCGTACTCCAGGTGTCCGAATACGCCGGTGAGGCTGCCGAACTTGTACTCAGAGACTTCGTCGGGGTTCACCACCAGCGTGGAGCGTATGTTGACGATGGGGATGGTGCGATAGGTGTCGTAGATGTCATCGCCCATGGCCATGATGAGCCGGTTGCGCTCCGCCGGGTCGGTCTCGATCAACAACTGCTCGTAGGTGTCGTCATAGAGCTGGTCTTCCATGTACAGCACCCCGCCGTTGGGGAGCCCGGTGTCCGGGTTGGTTTCACCGGTGTAGTAGTAGATGCGCGCGTTGGCGTTGATCTGCCGGATGGTCTGGCGCACCGGGAGGATGAAGTGAGCGTCGTGGCGGTCGCGGAAGGCGTCCAGCGCCCGGGCGAACTCAACCTCCACCAGCTTGGCGTCGATGCCAATGTCCTGGAAGGACTGGGCTACGGTCTGCGCCACCTCAATGGTCTCCGGCAAACCCGGCAGGCTGGACTGGTACACTTCCATGAAGAAGCGGTTCTGCCCGTTGTCGCCGGGGAATCCGGCCTCGTCCAGCAGCTCCTTGGCCCGTTCCGGATCATAGCCGTACTTTTCGTCGAACTCGTCGGCCCAGCGGGGGTTCCAGCCTTCCAGCGAGTCGTGGAATATGGTGTTGTACATGGGCTCGCCGCGACCCTTGAACAGCTCATTGATGATCTGCTCGCGGTTGATGGCGCGGTTCAGAGCCTCGCGCACCAGGTTGCCGGTTTCGCCGGGAGCGTTCCACGGCTCGGTGTCCGGGTTCCAGTTCACTTCGCTGACATAGTATTGTCCCAGGGGCAGGATGGTCAGGCCCACCGACGGCAGCGGGCTTTCGAAGACTTCCATGCCCTCGTCGATGGCCTGCTGGTGCAGCACCTTGGGCACGTCCACCATGTTGGCCTCGCCGGTCAGGAGCATGGCCAGCCGGGTCAGGTCCTCCGGCGCCGTGGTGATGCGCAGCCGCTGGAACTCGGGGTTCACCCGCCAGTGGTCGTAGGGCACCGCCTCGTACTCGGTGAACTCCTTGAGCTCCCGCTGGGTGAACTGGTAGGCGCCGGTGCCGGCCGGGCCGGTCTCGAACATGGCGTCGCCCTCGGCTTCGTACTGGGCCGCGCTGCGCACGGCGGCGCAGGGCACCACCAAGATGTTGAACCACCAGTCGGCTACGTCCACCTGGGGCTGGGCCAGCTTCATCTTGAAGGTGTAGTCGTCAATGACCTCCATGGCGCCGCTGTCGATCATCTGGGACATGGAATCCGTGCCCATGAACCGCTTGAGAGGCGCTTTGCAGCCGGCCAGCGGGTCCGACATCTGCTGGTCCACGGTCAGGATCACGTCCCTGACGGTGAATTCTCCCCAGCCATGATGCATCTGAACGCCTTCTTGCAGGTAGAAGGTGTACTCGCTGGCGTCGGGGCTGACGTCCCACGCCCGCGCCAACTGGGGCAGGATGGTGGATACGCCGGTTTCCGGACTGATCGTGGTCAGGTTCTCCCACATCGGTCGGAAAGGAAGGTGTCCGCTGCTGGTTGCCAGCCAGGGCAGATAGGTGTCCTGGGGCAGAGGGGTCACCGCCAGATGGAGGAAGGTGTCTTCCTCGGCCATGGCGGGCATGGCGGTGGGCTCGGGCGCCGCAGTAGCGGCGGCGGCAGCCGGGGCCTCGGTTGCGGCGGGCGCCGCCGGGGCGGCGGCCTGCTGCGCCGGTTCCGCGGGACCGCCACAGGCCCAGATGGCGGCCACGGTCATCAGGAGCAAGACGGTGATTACGATGCGCGGCAAACGGGTTGACGGTAAAGCTGCCATGTGGTCACCTCCTGTGCTTTTGGGACGAATTCTTTCCCCAAGTCGTGGTTCTGCGGCAAATTGCCAGCAGAAAGTACCATTGCCAATTTGCAATGTCAATTATCAATATTTCAGATAATATCGCGGTTACAACATTGAGGTGCGAGCCTGCGCGCGGTACACACGCGGTACACGGGTTGCGTCGTGAGGGCGTCGGGGCGCACAGTGCGCGGGAAGAGGTTGGGCAACCCCCGCCAGGCTCTGCGATTGTAGGCTCTGCGATTGTAGAAGCCGGGCCAGGGAGCGTACTCGTTTGAGCGTACTCGTTGACGTGGGCTTGGGCCGTTCGGAGCCGAGCATGCATTCCACGGGCGGCGCGCCTTCGATGATCGGGGCGCGGATGATGATCGGGGCGCGGATCTGGACGCCAAAAAGGCCCTCACGGGCGCGCCGGATTGTTGACACGCCAAATTGAATGTGATAATTTTCACCAGCCCAAAACGGGGGTTGATTTTTGCCAGGGTAAAAAATCATCATTTCGTGGGGCACTACGCACATTACGCAGCGATCAGCGCAGGTTCAGGAACCAAATGCCGCAAACTGACCCCAACGCGATGAACGCGATTTTCTGGGCCGACGTCAGCCTGTGGCTGACCTACCTGTGGATTTATTTCCCCCTGATCATCATTTTCGCGTTCAGCATGCTGATTGCTCACGGGATGATACCGTCGGGCGTGCAAACGGGCACCTACCCGGCGGCGCTCAGTCGGCTGCGGCTTCCCATCACTGTCATCGGCCTGGCCGCGCTGGGCGGCGCAGTGGCGATGATGGTGCTGACCATCATTCAGTCGCCCATCACGCTGCTCAACGTCTGGGACCGCCTGTTCGTCTAACGGGTCCGAAGACAGTCCGAAGTCGGGGCCGAAGAGCCGGCTCCGCAATACGACCACCACTTCCTGAATTACGAACACTCACCAATGCCGCCTCTGCCGCCCACCCGACAACTGATCCCTATGGCCCTGGCGGGGCTGCTGGTAACAGCAATCGTAGCCTTCATAGTGGTGGTGCTGTTTATCTCCTGGTTCTCGAACCCGCCATTCGGGTGGGGCAACGCCCCGGACCAGCCGATTCCCTTCCCGCACACGGTGCACGCCGGAGCTGTTGAGGACGGAGGCCACGCGATACAGTGCGAGTTCTGCCACCGCAACGTGACCACGGGCGCCGCCGCCACGGTGCCGGCGGTCGAGGTCTGCGTCATCTGCCACAAGCAGGTGAACGGCGGAAACGTAAGGGACGGCCACATTGCGCGAGAGCCTGAGATCGGAATGATCACCGACGAGTCGCTGGGCAACATCCAGCGCGTATTGGACAAGCACGCTGACGGACGCCCCATCGACTGGGAGCGGGTACACCGCATGCCGGACCACGTGCGGTTTGTTCACGAGGCGCACCTGCGCTTCCTGACGCAGGGCGAGGAACGCGTGGTAACCCTGCCGATGGACGATGCAGAGCCGATGAACCTGCCCGTGCCGGTACAGGAAGCCTGCAGCGTTTGTCATGGCGGCGTGGCCCACATGGAAGAAGTGCAGCCGCAGCAGGGCCAATCCCTCAAAATGGGAACCTGCCTGGACTGCCACCGCGAGAACGACGTAAGCACCGACTGTACCGTCTGTCACAAGTAGGCCACACCCTGGCAACGGAACGCTCTGATCACGGAATGCTCTGATCAATGAAACTTAGCCGCCGAAATTTCTTGGCTTGGGCCGGTATCGCCGCTACCGGAGCCATCGCGTGCGACCTGTTCGACGATGAGCTGAGGGTGCAGAGTCCCGCGCTCATACCGGAGGACCTGGTCAGCGGGCGCGACAACTGGTACGCCACCTACGACTCCTCCACGCCCGGCGGCCAGGGCATCCTGGTGCGGGTGATGGAGGGACGTGCCAAGAAGGTGCGCGGCAACCCCCGTTTCCCGACCAACCAGGGCAAGCAGTCGGTGGCGGCGGATGCGATCCTGCAGGCCGCCTACCATCCCGACCGCATCGCCGGGCCCATGTTGAGGACAGGGCCGCGCGGGTCCGGTCAGTTCCGCGCGATCACCTGGGAAGAGGCGCTGAACCGGTTCAACGCGGCAGTGGACACCAACGGCAACCGGATGCTGCTGATGACCGACGGCCGCTGTGCCAGTTTTGCGCGAATATGCAGCGCTTTCGCCGAGGCCTTTGGCGGCCGCCACGTGGCTTTCGGCGGCGCGGCGGACGACGCGGCCTATCGCGCGGCGGTCCGCGACGTGATGGGCAGTGGAAACCTCCCCTACCATGACATCGCCCACGCGGCGACGCTGGTGAGTTTCGGCTCGGATTTCCTGTCGACTTGGGGCAGCCCCACCTCCTACGCGGTGGCTTACGGAAAATTCCGTTCCGGTGACTACGGGCCCCGGGGGACGCACGTTCACTTCGGCCCGCGCTACTCGATGACGGCGGCAAACGCGGACAAGTGGGTACCCATCGCGCCCGGCGCAGAAGGCTACGCCGCAATGGCGATGGCCTGGGCCATCGCTGAGTCGCACCCTGAATCACCCTACGTGCAGGCGATCACCGGAGAGGCCGGCCCCGGCGCGCTGCGTGCCTTTGCTCCTGACGCGAACGCAGGGATTTTGCAGATCCCGGACGCTGTGCTGGGCGGGCAGTCTCTGAATGATTTCTTCTACGCCATGGCCCACGACTACGCAGCCCACGGCGGACTGGCCATCGGCGGCGGCGGGGAAGCCGCGGCCTACAGCAACGGCAGGTTCAACGCCTCGGCGCCGCTGCTGGTGAACTACCTGATGGGCAACGTGGGGCACGAGGGCGGCCTGATACCCAATCCCGACGACCCGATCTCGAGTCCCTCACCCGTTCCCCTTGCTTCGTTGGACGAGTGGCGATTGATCGCCGCAGACATCGCAAGCAACGCGACGGGCCTCGTCATCATTCACAGCGCCGACCCGGTGCACGGCCTTCCCGCCGGAGTGGGCATGGCTGACGCGCTGCGCAACGAAGGCGTGGCCATCATCAGCGCGAGTCCCTTCATCGACGACACCAGCGTGATGGCCGACCTGCTGATCCCCGATCGCGCAGCGTTGGAAGACTGGGGGGACGATTTGCCCTCTCCCATGCCGGGCTATCAGGTGTACGCCGTACAGCAGCCGGTAATCAACCCGCTGCCCGACCTGGACCCCCGCAGCTTCCCCGACGTGCTGATCAACGCGGCTGCCGACCTGGGTCGCGCCGATGCGATGCCGGCCGAGAGCTACGAGGCCCTCATCCGCGCCAACGTGGAAGGCACGCTGGGCGCGGACTTCAACGAGACGCTGAAATACGGCGGTTGGTGGAACGACGGCGCAACGGCAAACACACAGTCTCCGTCCGGCAACCTGCTGAACGACATCGTGAACATGGCCGCGCCGGCCGAGATGCATGGTTCCGGCGAGTTCCAACTGCTGCCCTTCGCGCACAACACGGTGCTGGACGGCCGCAACGCGCACCTGCCGTGGGCGCAGAACGCCCCGGATCCCGTCACCACCGTGGCCTGGCAGACGTGGGTTGAGATCAACGAGCAGCAGGCCAGGGGCATGGGCATACGCGAGGGAGACGTGGTGAACATCAGCACGTCGTCCGGAACCATACAGGCGCTGGCGTACCCGAACCCGGGGATGCCCCCCGGCATCGCCGCAGTGCCCATGGGCGGCGGGCGAACCGCCGGCTCCGAATTCGCGACGGGTCGCGACTCTCGTGAGAGCGGCAACGTGGTGTCCATCCTGGCGGTGGCCGCCAACGACAGCGGCGGTGTCACCTGGAGCGGCAACCGCTGCACCATCCGGCCGACGGGCGACAGCATGGCGGTTTCCAAGATGGAAGGCGGCTACACGTCGCGCGAAGTTGGCGAACATCCCGCCGAGCAGGTATACAAGACCACGAGTGGAGAGGAGGGAGGTCACTAGCCGGCGCGGGGCGCCACGCCCGCCGGCTGATGATGACATCGGGATATGCCGAACGCCCAATACGAACACAAGTGGGGAATGGTCGCTGACCTGGACAAGTGCACGGGCTGCCAGGCCTGTGTGATAGCGTGCCAGGCGGAAAACAACATCCCCATCAACACCAAGGACTACTTCCTGCAGCGGCGGGCCTACGAGTGGATCCGCATCGAGCGCTACTGGGAGGGCGAGTACCCCAACGTGAAAGCGCGGTTCATTCCGGTGCTGTGCCAGCACTGCGAGAACGCGCCCTGCGAACCGGTCTGCCCGGTGTACGCCACGTACCACAATGAAGAGGGCCTCAACGTCCAGGTGTACAACCGCTGCGTGGGCACCCGGTACTGCATCAACAACTGCCCGTACCAGGTGCGGATGTTCAACTACTGGCATCCCAACTGGCCGGCGCGGATGGAGCACCAGCTGAATCCGGACGTCACGGTGCGTACCCGGGGAATCACCGAGAAGTGCACCTTCTGCGTGCAGCGGATCCGGCGGGGCGAGCTGCAGGTCGAGGCGCGGGACGGCAATCGGCTGAACGACGATACCATCGCCGCCGGAAACTACGATCCCGCATGCGTGCAGGCCTGCCCCACCAACGCCCTGATGTTCGGCGACCTGATGGACCCCAACGCGGCCATCAAGCCGTACTTCGACGACGTGAACGCGCACCCGGGCCACGGCGAGCACGACCGGCAAACCCGGGGCTACCGGATGCTGGAGGAGATGAACACACGACCCAGCGTTATTTACCTGAAGAAGATAGACCAGTACCCGCTGGCGGGTAAGGGCGGACACTGATGGCAAGCGAAACGCAGGCGCATCCGCCTTCCGCAGACCACGGCCATGACGCCCACGAACACGGCCATTTCGGGCCCGAGATGTGGGTGATCCCCGAAGCGTCGGGGCTGGTGGCCGAGGTCAACGAGAAGCAGCGCGCTCCATCGGGCATTTTCCGCATGGTGCTGCTCGCCGGCGCGGCGCTGACCATTCTCGGCGTCGTTGGGTTTGTGCTGAAAGTCGCCACGGCGGGGTTCTCGGACCACCGGGCCTGGGGATTCTACGTCGCGACGTTCGCTTTCGTGTTCACGCTGACGGCGTCGGCGCCGCTGGCAGCCTGCGCCTTCCGGTTCACCAAGAGCCACTGGCGGAGACCTCTCTCGCGGATCGCCGAGATATTCTCGCTGGTCAGCATCGTCAACATCTTGCTGTTCATACCGGCGCTGATCGCGCTGCCCGACATCGGCGTGATGACCGAGGGCGGGGAGCAGATGGTGCGCCGGTCAATCTGGTTCCAGGAACTGGTCAACCCGTCAGGCTGGCTGCTGGCCGGCATGGTTGGGCTCTCCTTCTGCTCGGTGGCGATCCTGTGGCTGGCGGCGATGCCGGACATGGCGCAGAGCCGACACCTGGTAACGGGATTCCGAGCCTCGCTGTACGGCAGGCTGGCCGGCGGCTGGTACGGCACCAAGCGTCAGTGGCAGATCCAGAAAGGCGGTCTCGCGATCCTGGGCGCGCTGTACTTCATGATGGTCGTCTTCGTGCAGTTCCTGATCGTCAGCGACTTCGCGATGGCGATGATCCCCGGCTGGAAGGACTCGATCCTGCCGCCGTTCTACACGGTGATCAGCTTCCAGGGCGGCCTGGCCACGATACTGCTGGTGGCGTACGTGATGCGGCGCTGGGGCGGATACCGCGACCTGATCGGGCAGGCCCCGTTCTGGGCGGCCAGCAAGGTGCTGCTGGGCCTGACCCTGCTGCACACCTATCACCTGTTCGCCTTCTTCATCACGTACTGGTACGGCCGGCTTGAGGTCGAGCAGGCGATCCTGAACTACCTGATGTTCGATTCTTACATCGGGATCTTCTGGGCGCAGTTGTTCTTCACGTTCTTCATACCGTTCCCGATCCTGGTTTCCAACCACGCCAGGCGCGAAGGATGGGGCGCGCCGCTGGTAGCCGTGTTCATCATCATCGGCCTGCTGCTGTGGCACATCCGGATATTCGCCGCGGCGTTCGGTGCCGCGCCGGCGGTGGAGGGTGGACTGTATTACCTGCCGTCCGACGCCTTCTCGTTCCCTGCGTTGCTGCTGCCGGTCCCTCCCGCGACCTTCCCCGACCTCTGGGACATCTTCATGATCCTGGGCGGCGTGGGCATAGTGCTGCTGGTGTTCCGCATTGGCATGATGCTGCTGCCGCCGCTGTCCCTGTGGGAAATGAAAGAGGGCTCCATGTACCAGCGGGTTGACACCCTGATCCGCGGTCGGTACCTGGTGCTGGCCAAACCCGAATAAGCCTCGAACAACCGCAACTTCCAACAGATACCGACCACCAGATACCGACCACGCAAACCACAAACCGAGCGTAACAGGCAGAGTAAGGCAAAATGCAGGAAGGCAAAGTCCTACCAGCAGCACAGATCAACCGGGACCTGCTGCGGTCCATATTGGAAACGCCGCGGTGGTTCTGGCCGGTGGTGTCGATTTTGGGCGCGGTGGTGCTCGCTGCCACCATCACCATCGGGATCATGATCAACACCGGCCTGGGTATCACCGGGTTGAACTACAAGGTGGTCTGGGGCTTCTTCATCACCAACTTCGTGTTCTGGATCGGCATCAGCCACGCCGGGGTGATGCTCTCCGCGATCCTGCGTCTGGCCAAGGCGGAATGGCGGCGGCCCGCCACCCGCGCAGCCGAAGTGCTGACCATTTTCTCGCTGATGACGGCGATGATCATGCCGATCATCCACACCGGCCGGCCGTGGCGCATCCTGTACTGGGCGTTCCCCTACGACTTCGCCCGCGGCATCTGGCCCAACATCCGCACGCCGCTGGTGTGGGACCCGTCCGCGATTCTTACCTACCTCACCTCCTCCACCCTGTTTGTGATCATCGCGCTGGTGCCGGACTTTGCGGTGCTGCGAGACCGGACCACGGGCTGGCCCAAGATCGTGTACACCATGCTGGCTATGGGCTGGGAGGGCAACCCTCGGCAGTGGAAATTGCAGATCATCGCGGGCGTGCTGCTCTCCGCGCTGATCCTGCCCGTGTTCGTTTCCGTGCACTCCATCGTGTCCTGGGACTTCGGAATGGCGGTTGCCATCAAGTCGTGGCACAGCACGGTGTTCGCGCCCTACTTTGTGGTGGGCGCGGTCCACTCCGGCGTGTCGGCGGTGGTGTTCGCCATGATCCTGCTGCGCTGGGCATACGGCTGGCAGGACTACATCAGGCACGAGCACATCGACGCCTTGGGCCGCCTGCTGATCGTGGTTGCCACCGGTTGGTTCTACTTCCTGGTGATGGAGATCATCTTCGGAATCTACGGCCTGGAGGGCGACGAGCTGGCGGTGCGCGCGCTGCAGTTCCTGCCCGGCGACCACGGGGTTGCATACAACGTCTGGATGATAGTGTTCGTGGGCATCACCTACTTCCTGCCCGTCATCCTGTGGCTGCCCAAGGCATGGCGGCGCAACCTGTGGATCATGTCGGCCGCCTGTATCTCCGTGAACGTGGGCATGTGGCTCGAGCGCTACCTGCTGTTCGTTCCCGGACAGGCCAACAAGCAGTTCCTGACGTTCACCTGGAACGACTACCTGCCGAGGTGGCCGGAAGCGCTCATCGTTGCTGCCACCTTCGCCTTCGTGTCCATGCTGATGCTGCTGTTCAGCCGGGTGTTCCCGCTGGTGCCGCTTTACGACATCAAGGAAGGGGACGTGCTCAGGACTGAGATGCAGATAGGCCGTCGCAAGTTGACCGCCACATTCAGAGAGGACTAGAGAGTTACCGTCATGGCGATGCCAGGAATTTTGCAGCGGATGCGGGATGCCATATCTCCGCCCAGTAACAAGTTGGCCATACTGGGCCTGTTCCAGGACGCTGAGTCCGCGGCGACCGCCGGCGACGCGCTCAAGGACGCCGGGGTCCCAGAGACGGACTACGACTTCCTCACCGATTCACCCTATCCCGAAGGGTCGCTGGGTGAAAGAGAAGAGAAGCACCGCCTGTATCTGTATCCCTTTATCGGAGCATTGCTGGGCCTGTCATCCGGGATCATGATCACCGCTATGACGCAGGTGGCGTACCCCCTGGTTACCGGCGGCAAACCCGTCCTGTCGCTCCCGCCCATGGCGATCGTGTGCTACGAAGGAACGATGCTGGGCGCGATCCTGTTCACGGTGATCGGCATCGTGTTCGAGTCGCGTTTGCCCAAGTTCCAGCTTGGGATCTACGACGAACGCATCACGCAGGGCATGTTGGGACTGCGCGTAAACGCGGAACCCGAGCGGCGATATGAGGTGGTGCAAATCATGAACTCCGCTGGCGCGGTTGAAGTCAAAACGGACCAGTAACGCAAAGAGCGGACCTGACGCATGGCAAGGCAAGCAATCCTGGGACTGTTCGATGACGCTTCGGCGGCGGCTGACGCCGGCGATGCGCTGAAGTCGGCCGGCATACCTGAATCGGACTACAACTTCCTCACCGACATACCCTATCCCGAGGGAGCGCTCGGAGAGGGCATGGAACGGCACCGGCTGTACGTCTGGCCGCTGATCGGCGGACTGATCGGACTGATTGTGTCGCTGGTGGTCGCCGAAATCACGCCCATGGCCGTCCCCATGACCATCGCGCCAAAGCCCATCCTCGCGATGCCGCCGCTGGCAGTGATCTGCTACACCGGCGCGCTGCTGGGAGCCATACTGTTCACGGTCATTGGCGTGGCGCTGGCGGTGAGACCCAACGTTGCAAGAGGGTTGTCGGATGACCGGATCAGCCAGGGCATGATCGGACTGCTGGTCAACGCGGGCGCCGAGCAGGGTCCGCAGGTAACGAACATTCTCAACGAAGCGGGCGCGGTGGACGTCACCAACGCTTAGCCCCAATGATCCGGCGGGTTTACCGAATTACCTATCCCGAAATCTGGAATGAGAACGTTGATGACACGGACTAAACTGATGCGCGGGCGACTGCTGCCGTTGGTCGGGTTGGCCATCGTGGCCGGTTTGCTGGCCGTCGGATGTTCGCAAGGTTCGTATCCGCTGGATATCTTCTACGAGATGCACTACCAGCCATCCTACAAGGCCCAGGAGCCGCCGCGGTTGAGCCCGCCGGCCTCCGCGGTGCCGTGGTATGGCTCCACGCCGCCGCAGCCGACGTCTTTTGCCGGATCGGGTAAGCACATCTTCGAAACCAACTGCGCGATGTGCCACGGCGCAACCGGGCAGGGCGACGGGCAGGTGCTGGCCCGCATGGTGGTTGACTACGGCTACCAGACCACCGACGCTGCGCTCCTCAACCCCAACCTGACTTCCGAGGCGGCCAAGAGCGTGGATCGGGACGGATTGCGAAATACCGTTGCTAATGGCGTGAACCTGATGCCCTCCTTCTCCAAGCTGCTGACCGAAGGCCAAATCGAGTTGGTGCTGGACTACGTGGAAGGCTGCATACAGGACGGCAATCAGGCCGCCTGTCAGTAGCTCGGGCTCCAAGCAATGTCCGGCTAACCATGACCAGCGAGAAGGCCAAAGTCGCCCCGGCGTACCGGGGCGTTTTTCTTATGCTGGTAGCTCTGGCCGCGTTGGTTGCAGCAACGACGTTGGCCAACGCTGCCCACGCACAATCCGGTGATGGGAACGAGGCGTATGACGAGGCGGAGGCGCAGGACATTGACCGGATGCTGATGTGTCCCGTCTGCCCGGCGCAGACCATTGACCAGACCGAGGTACCACTGGCGAAGCAGATGCGGGCCCAGGTGCGCGAATTGCTGTCGGAGGGCAAAAGCAGGAAGGAAGTGCTGGCCTGGTTCTCCGCGCCGGAGCGCTACGGGCCGGGCGTGCTTGCAGAGCCGCCGCGTTCAGGAGTGTACCTGATCGCGTGGATTGTGCCCGGCGTGCTGGTCGTGGCTGCGCTGGGTGGTGGCCTGTTGACCCTGCGGGCGATGCGCCAGCGCGATGACAACAGCGTGGCTGCTGCCAGCGACGGAGACGACCTGCAGTCATACCTTGCGGCGGTAGATCAGGAACTGGCGCTGGGCGAGGAAGCGGAGCGCAACGATGGCTGATCTCGGAGCCGCCTGCCTGTGGATGGGGCTGGCGCTGGCCGTCTACGCCACCTTTGCGTCCGTTCTGGGGCAGGTTCGGGGTTCGGTCGCCCTGCTGGACAGCACCCGCAAGGCATCCTACGTTCTGGTGGTGGTCCTGCTGGTGTCCACGCTGTCGCTGGTGCAGTCGTTCATCACGCGCGACTTCTCCCTGGCGTATGTGGCCGCTCACAGCAGCATCGCCATGCCCAACATTTTTACTTGGGTGGCGTTCTACGCCGGCAACGAGGGATCGCTGCTGTATATCGCGTTCGCGCTGTCGGTGATGGCGGCGCTGGCGATCTGGCTGGCCCCGGCAGCCACCCGGCCCACGCTGCCGTGGACGGTTGCCATCCTCATGCTCATCGAGGTCTTCTTCCTCGCCGTCATGGCGTTCATGGCCAACCCCTTCCAGAAACTGCCGTTCCCGGTGCCCGACGGCCAGGGCATCAACCCGCTGCTGACGCACTTCGGGATGTTCTTCCACCCGCCTGCGTTGATGGCCGGACTGGTGGGCATCAGCATACCGATGGCCTTTTCCCTGGGCAGCCTGATCGGAGGCAAGGGCGGCGACGAATGGATCGACGCCGGCCGAGCGTGGGGCGTCGGCATCTGGGCGCTGCTGGCGTCGGGGTTGCTGTTGGGATCATGGTGGGCCTACACCATCCTCGGATGGGGCGGGTTCTGGTTCTGGGATCCGGTGGAGAACGCGGCGTTCATGCCCTGGATCGCGCTGACCGCCTTCATCCACTCCATCATGGTACAGAAACGGCGCGGCATGTTCCGGATGTGGAACATCGTGCTGATCAACATCGCGTTCGGGTTCGCGCTCTACGGGATGTTCATGAACCGGGGCGGGCCGGTGCCGTCGGTACATTCCTTCGGCGCGTCGACGCTGGGTTGGGTATTCCTGCTGTTCCTGGGATTCGGGGTCATCGTCCCCATGGCGATATTCTTCTGGCGCTATGACCTGGTGCGGAGCGCGCAGCGGCTGGATTCCATGCTGTCGCGCGAGGCGGCGTTCCTGATCAACAACCTGCTGCTGCTGGGCGTCGCTTTCGCCACCCTGTGGGGCACGGTGTATCCTCTGCTGTCCCGCCTGTTCGCCGAGCAGGAGATCACGGTCGCCCGGCCCTTCTATGATCAGGTCAACGGCCCGCTGATGCTGGCGCTGGTGCTGCTGATGGGCGTGGGGCCGATGCTGCCCTGGCGTCGGGCAAACCTGCGATCGCTGAGACGAGCAATGCTGCTGCCGGGCGCGGCGGCGTTGATAACGGCGGCCGCGCTGCTGGCCGTGGGAATCCGCCAGCCCTACGCGGTGGTCGGGTTTGGCCTGTGCGCGCTGGTGACCACGAGCATCGTGGCCGAGTGGACGAGGGGAACCATCGCGCGGAGAAAGAGCGTCGGGGACAATCCAGTCGTCGGTTTCGCGCGCCTGATGATGGCGAACCGCCCGCGCTACGGCGGGTACGTGGTCCACCTGGCCGTGGTGATGGTCGCTTTGGGAGTGGTGGGCCAGTCATTCTACGGCGTGCAGCGGGACGTGGTCATGTTCCCCGGAGACGAGGTCACCGTCGGCGATTACCGCATGACGTATGTGGACACGACGACGCTGGCGTTCGCGGACCGCACCGAGTTTCGCACCACGGTCGAGGTGTACCATAAAGGCGAGTTCCTGGAGGCGATGCATCCGCGGCGCACGTTCCATCCCGACCACAACATGGCGTCCACCCTCGCCGCGATACGCTCGACGCCGGTGGAGGACTTCTACGTGGTGCCCAGCGAGAACCGGGAGGATGGCGCCGTCGGGTTCCGAATCCTGGTGAATCCGCTGGTGTGGTGGATGTGGGTCGCCGGGCCGGTGCTTATACTGGGCACCGTGATCGCGCTGTGGCCGTCCCGGGCGCCGGTACGCCGTCCGGTGGTGGCGGCAACCGCAGCCGGCTCGGCCGATTAGCGTACCTGCCATGCAGCTTGGCCTGGCGATCGCCATCGCCCTGCTGATAATCGCCGTGGTGGCGTGGCCCCTGGTGATGCGGCGGCGAAACGCACCGACTCCATCGGGTGAGTCCGATCCATCATTGAATGACAACACAGCCGCGCTCAGCGCCGTGTACGACGCCATCCGCACCCTGCAAACCGACTACCGGCTGGGCCGCGTCAACGAGGACGACTACCAGGAGCAGTTGAACGAATACCGCCGCCAGGCCGCGCGCATCCTGCGGGAGATGGACCGGGAAAGCGGTGAGGGGCAGGATGGTTGACCCCACCGGGCTTCCCCTCAACAGCCGGCCGACCAACGCCTCAGACGTTGTGGAAGTGGTGTGGCTGCCGGCACTGCTCGCCCTGTTCACTGCGGCGTCAACGTGGCTCATCTGGTACTATACCTACACAGTTTGCACCCTCGAAATTGCCACGTTGACGGGCTGCAACCCTGGCTCCATTGCCAGGTACGTCAATGTTGACGTTTTCGGGAGGATGCTGACCTACGGAGGGCTGGTCGGCGGGATCGGCGGCTTTTGGCGGTACGACATGATCAAGAAGGAACGAGCCGCGCGTATAGCGGCACAGATGCAAGTGGCAGAACTGCAAAAACAGCTGGAGGAACAGCGGGCTAAGAACGCTGCCGCCCGCGAGGAGGCAATCCAGCAGGCCGAGGAGGCAATCCGGCAGGCCGAAGAGGATCGCCGGCAGGAGGCAGAGGAACGCAGGCAGGAACACCGGGCGTTCATTACCGCGCTGACCGAACTCACCGCCGAAATCGCCCACCTTCGCCAGCAGCGCAACGGCGGAGCGCATAACGGTCAGTAATCCTGCCTTGTTTATTCGACTGGTCATGGGGGCCGCCCTGCTGGCGGTTGCACTGTCGGCGATGATTCCGGTGGGGTCGTACGCACAGTCGCCCGCCACGGCGCCGGTATCTGGAACGCTGGTCAATGGGACCCGGGGCGCCGCAACCCCGGCCAATATCACCGTCCTCCTGCACCAGTTCGGCGTCGATTCCGGCTCGGTGGACACTTACGAAACCACCACCGATGCCAACGGCGCATTCCGCTTTGACGACGTGCCACCCATTACCGAGGGCGGTAGTGCGGCCGTCGTCGCAATCTACGGCGGCACGCGGTACAGCCAGGTAATCGCGCCGTCGGATCCCGCGGAGTCCCTGACGCTCACCGTGTACGAATTGACGCGGGACGTCGGGGTGGTAACGACCACCGAGCAGTCCATCATCGTCGCCGGCATCGACACCGCCACGCGACGCATGGCGGCCGTGCAGCTGTTCACGCTGGAAAACCGCAGCAACACCACACTGGTCCCGGATCTGTCCGCTCCGCCCATGATCGGGCAATTCAGCTTCCTGCGCTTTTCCCTGCCGCCCGAGGCCTCAAATCTCGACGTGTCAACCGACCTGGTGGGCGGTGAGGTGATTCCCGTGGGAACGGGTTTCGCCATCACCGCGCCCGTCCAGCCGGGCCGCCACCAGGTGAGCTTCACATTCACGGTGCCCTACCAGGGCGACACGCTCGCATGGCGGGACAACACGCTACAGGGCGCGGAATCGCTGCGTCTGTTGATCCCCGACGAGTTCGGCAATATCGGCGTCGGAGGGTTGCCCGCGCAGGAGTCGTTGACGCTGGGCGAGATTACCTATCGCGTCTGGGGCACTGAAAACCTGGCCCCTGGGGCCGGCGTCAACCTGCAACTGTCCGGACTCCCGGAGCCGTCATGGGTAACCAGGCTGGGCAATCCGCTGTCGGAGGCGCGATTCTGGTACGGGGCCATTCCCATCATGGTAGCCGCAACGCTGGCCGGATTGTTGGCGTGGGGAGTGTGGCGACGCCCGGCGGAAACCGCCGCCTGATGTCCCGCCGCAATTGGATCATCCTGGGGACGACTCTCGCGCTGGTTCCCCTGTTCGCCCTGCTGGCGTGGGCGGCGACGCAACAACGGGGACAACCTGCCGGCGCTGGCATCAACCAGCAGTTCGGCGAAATACGGATTGAAAACTCGCCGGCCGCCGATTTCACATTGGCGCTGTTGAACGGGGATACCATCAGGCTGTCCGACCTGCGGGGTAAGGTTGTGATGGTTGATTTCTGGGCGTCCTGGTGCGCTCCATGCCGGCAGGAATCGGCGGCGCTGAACCGGGCGTACGCCGCCTACGCTGACCGGCCCGTGGAGTTCGTCGGCGTCAACGTGTGGGACACCGAGAACTCGGCGCAACTGTTCCTGGTGGAGTTTGGCATCGAATACCCGGCGGGCGTGGACCCAGACGGCGACATCGCGCTCAACTACGGAGTGCGCGGCATACCGGAGAAGTTTTTCATCGATGCCAACGGGGTGATTCAGCGCAAATATGTTGGGCCGATGCCGGAGGAAGTATTGTGGGGGACGTTGGATAGCCTGTTGGCCGACGCTGAATCGAGCGGCGGCTGACCGTCAAGGGCGGGTGTTACAATCCGTCCATTCATCCTGGGCCAGCGCGCCGGAGACTCAATACCGCCATGACCGCCACCGGATCTCCCCACAATTTGGCCGAATCCCCGGTTGCGCTGGCCATGGACTGGGGCGGCACTTGGGCGCGCGCGGCGGTGATCGACCGGCAGGGGCAACCTCTCTGGCAGGATCGAGTCGCCAACCAGCCGGGGGCTTTGCAGGATGAACTGGTGACGGCCGCCGGAGAGTTGCTGCTCGAAGCGAAAGGGAATGCCGGTGGACGGCCCATCGCTGGGGCTGGCATCGCTCTGGCGGGGTCGATTGACGCCGCCACTAACATGCTGCTGTCGTCGCCCAACCTGCCCGCGCTCAACGGAGTGACATTGCCCGAGGTGTGGGAGCCGATGCTCAACATGCCGGTTTGGGTGGGGAACGACGCGAATCTGGCCGCGTTGGGCGAGTGCTACTACGGCGCGGGGCAGCCTATGCCGCCTCAAAATGAGCCGGCCCGAACCCTGGTGTTCGTTACGTTCAGTACCGGTGTTGGCGCCGGCGTGGTTGATCGCGGCGAGATATTCATGGGCGCTGCCGGGGCCGCCGCCGAGGTCGGGCACATGACCATCGATCTCCGGGCCGATGCGCCAGCCTGCGCCTGCGGCAACAGCGGATGCCTGGAGGCCATGGCATCCGGCACGGCCATCGGCAGGGCGGCGCAGGCCCGGTTGGCCAACGCGACGCCGGGCGCGCCCCTGCAATTGGCCTACGAGGCCAACGCCGCCATCACCGGGGAGGATGTGTTCAACGCCGCGGAACGGGGCGACGCGGTGGCCCTGGAGGTGGTGAATGACGCGGTGGCCGCCATCATAGTGGGGATGGGGAACGTGCTGAACCTGTTCAACCCGGACGTGGTGGTCATGGGCGGAGGCGTCACGCAGGGCCTGATGCAACTGGACCTGCTGGGGCGCATCGAAGACGGAATGCGCCGGCGGGCGATGAGTTCAGGACACCGCCGGTTCCAGCTGGCTCCCGCCACTCTGGGGGACAGCCAGGGAATGGTGGGCGCGGCCAGCCTGGTGTGGTCGAAAACGGAAAGGCCGGTCGCGCCCGATCAACCGGGCCTCACGCCCTAAACGATGTAGCGGCCACCGACCACGTTCATGCGGTCGCCGGTGATGTAGGACGACTCGTCGCTGGCGTAGAACAGGCACGCGTTGGCGATGTCCTGCACCGTGCCCTGCCGTCCCATCGGAATCGAGCTCAGGTGCTGCGCGGAGTTGCGTTCCACCTCCTGGAACTCGGGGTACCATTCGGGGTGCGCGCGGAACGTGTCCGTTGAACCGGGGTTCACCAGGTTGGCGCGCACGCCCTGGCCAGCGTATTCGGCGGCAACGGCGCGGATAAGGCCGAGCAACCCCGTCTTGGCGGTGGTGACCACGGCGGTTTCCGGCCGGCCGGTGATGGCGGCCTGGCCGCCCAGCGCGATGATGCTCCCCGAGCCCTGCTCGAGCATCCCGGGCAGCACGGCGCGCATGAGATAGAACGAGGCGTGCAGGTTGGTGGCCATCACGTCCTGCCACTCATCCACCGACACTTCCAGAAACGGCTTGTGCGGGCGCACGGCAACATTGCTGACCAGCACGTCGACTGTGCCCAGGGCGTCGATGCCCTCCGCGACCATGGCGGATACGCGGTCAGGGTCGGACACGTCGCCAATGACAGTGTGGGTTTTGACGCCCAGCTCCCGGCATTCCGCGGCCACGGACTCCAGGTCCTCCACAGACTGCCGCGTGTTCAGGATCAGGTCGGCTCCCTCGCGGGCGAAAGTGCGGGCAATCTCGGCGCCAATGTTGCGGCTGGCGCCGGTAATCAGAGCGGTTTTGTTTTCCAAACGCATAATTTATCCTCTTCGAAACAATCACTTGCTGCCGGGGTGGTCGTCGTGGTGACGCCATTTCCACAAAAGCACGATGAGAGCCCAGAACCCCATCGGTCCGCCCAAAGCGCCTACAATTGCTAGAAATCGGTCCACATTCAAAAGGTCGTTCAGTGAAAAGCCGATTATCGCAAGCCCTGCAATAATCGGAATCAGCGTAAGCACCCCCACCACGACCAGCGTAATCCGCGCAGCCCTGGTGTAGAAATCCATTCAGTTGCGCCGTGACGTTGGAGTAGCCAGAATTAAAATGATACCTGATACCACGGCGGCGATACCGCCGAGCCCCACCAGGGAGCCGCCCACCGGCAGGGTGACCGGGCCCAGTATGGGCAGCAAGTACTCGCCCGTCAGTAACGCCAGAATACCGATGAGGTAAGCAACGATTGACAGCATAAAGATTTTATCCCACATCGCAGACAACCTCCGCTCGGCTACAGAAAAACAATAGTGCCGGCGGTTGCGCTTGTCAAAACTACGCAACCTGCCGGCACGGCGATATATCCGATAGCAGCGCGGCAACTCTCCTGCGTCAGTAAGCCCCGTACCCCGGCACGTTGATGCACGCGGCGATGTGTTCGGGCAGCACCTCGCGGGCCTCCGGAATCACGCGGTTGCAGTCGTCGGTGGCCAGAGGGCAGCGGGGGTGGAACACGCAGCCGCTGGGCGGGTTGAGCGGGCTCGGAACCTCTCCCGACAGGATGATGCGCTCGCGCTGGGCGTCCAGCACCGGGTCCGGAATGGGAACCGCAGACAGCAGGGCGCGAGTGTAGGGGTGCTGCGGGTTCTCGTAAATGGCGTTGCGGTCGGCGATCTCGACGATCTTGCCGAGGTACATCACCGCCACGCGGTCGCTGATGTGGCGCACCACCGACAGGTCGTGGGCGATGAACAGGTAGGTCAGGTCGTAGCGCTCCTGCAGGTCCTCCAGGAGGTTGATGATCTGGGCCTGGATGGAAACGTCGAGGGCGGACACCGGCTCGTCGCACACGATGAAAGACGGGTCGACGGACAAAGCGCGGGCGACGCCGATACGCTGACGCTGTCCGCCGCTGAACTCGTGGGGGAAGCGGTCGGCCATGTACGGGTTCAGGCCCACGTTGTTCAGCAGCTCGGCGACGCGCTCACGGTACTCTCGCTTGTTGTTTACCAGCCCGTGAACGGCCAGGGGTTCGCCTATGATGTTGCCGGCGGTCATGCGGGGGTTCAGCGAGCTGTAGGGGTCCTGGAAGATGATCTGCATCTGGCGGCGCATGGCGCGCATCTGGTTGGTTCGGGCATTCGCGATCTCGGTGCCGTCGAACCAGATTTCGCCGTCGGTTGGGCGATATAGGCGCAGGATGCACCGGCCGGTGGTGGTCTTGCCGCAACCGGATTCGCCCACCAGCCCAAGGGTCTCACCGCGCAGCACCGTGAAATGCACGTCGTCCACGGCCTTGATGTGGGCCACGGCCCGCTGGAACAGGATTCCCGAGGTGACGGGGAAGTACATCTTCAGGCCGCGAACGTCCAACAGGACCTCGCCGTGGCCCGGCTGCGTCTGGGCGGTCTGCGGCATTTCGGCAGTCGTCATTGTCAAACTCCTCTTGGAGCGATGGGAGCGCTATGCGGTTCCCATGGCGTAGCTGAGCGCCTGTACTCCGAGTTCTTCGGAACGCCAGCAGGCTGACACGTGGGGTTCCTCACTGTTGTTGCTTTCGACGGGCATCAGCGGCGGCACCTCGGTGGCGCATTTGTCGACGGCCCAACGGCAGCGGGCACGGAAGGAGCAACCCTGGGGCAGGTTCACGAGGTCGGGCGGCTGGCCCTCAATGGGCACCAACTTGGCGGCGTTGCCTTCTTCGTCGGTCAACCGCTGGTCAAGCCGGGGCACGGAGTCCAGCAAGCCGACGGTGTAGGGATGGCGGGGATTGGTGTAGATTTCCAGGGCGGATCCGCGTTCGATGATCTTGCCGGCGTACATCACGTTGACGCGGTCGGCATAACGCGCCACGACGCCCAGGTTGTGGGTGATGATGATGAGCGCCACGCCCAAGGTGTCGGTGAGCGACTTCATCAACTCCAGGATCTGCGCCTGAATGGTAACGTCCAACGCGGTGGTGGGCTCGTCGGCGATGATCAGCTTGGGGTTGCAGCTGAGCGCCATGGCAATCATGACGCGCTGACGCATGCCGCCGCTGAACTGGTGGGGGTACTGGCGGATGCGTCGCTCGGGGTCGGGGATACCCACCTGAGCCAGCAGGTTGACCGCGTCCTGGCGGGCCTCATCACGGGACTTGCCCATGTGGAGCTGGATGGTCTCGGTGAGTTGGCGGTCGAGAGTAAGGACGGGATTGAGGGAGGTCATGGGTTCCTGGAACACCATGGCCATCTTGGCGCCGCGGATGCGGCGCATGTCGTCCATATCGACCTGGAGGATGTCTTCCCCGTCGAACAGCACCTCACCGCCGATCGTTTTACCCGGGGGATCGGGGATCAGGCGCATCAGCGACAAGGCGCTCACGCTTTTGCCGCATCCGCTCTCTCCCACCAAACCCAGGGTCTCACCGGGCATCACCTCATAGGTGATGTCATCGACGGCCTTGACGACGCCTTCGTAGGTGAAGAAGTATGTTTGGAGGTTTTTGACTTCCAGCAGTGGATCCACGGCGGCACTCCTTCCTCTGTATGCTTGCGTGCAAATATACGCCTATGGTACGGCAGCGGCGCGAATTCTGCCGAATCAAATTACCATACGCCGCATTGTAGGGCAAGGATTTGCACTCGTTCGTAGCAGTTCAGACTTGCTGAGCCGGTTCCACTTTCAGCCCGTCGTGCCGGCCCCGTATCAGGCACGAGGCCGGCCCCGCATCAGGCACGAGGCCGGCCCCGCATCAGGCACGAGGCCGGCCCCGCATCAGGCACGAGGCCGGCCCCGCATCAGGCACGAGGCCGGCCCCGTATCAGG
>JAJDXU010000339.1 GCA_022823105.1 Dehalococcoidia bacterium | reverse complement strand
GCGGAACGGCGGCTATCATACCCGCAACCCGCACCCGGCGCAAATTGGCCGAACGCAGCGCGCTATGAGTAGCAGCGTGCTATGGGTAGCAGCGTGCTATGGGTATCTGAAGAAGTCGGCCACCGCGCAGGAAAATCCAGGCAACACCGGCTCGCAGGTCAGCCCGAAAACGTAGCCCCGGCTCGGCAGAGGCGTAATGATGCGCTCGTGGGAGACAAAAGCGTAATCGGGCGCGCGCACGGTGTCAGGATCCTGCGCAATATAAATGTCGGTGCCACCCGTGACGATGCCCAGATTATTCTGTTCGACAAAGCTGCCGAAGTGCAAGATGAACTGGGCGGCGACGAATCCGTGCATGAAACCCGGTGGCGGCATTTCCACCAGTTCACCCCTGACCAACTCGTAGAATTTGCCGTCATCAGGCATCGCCAGCAGATCATCGGCGGTGAGCAGTGTCTTGGCGGTGGTCATTGGATGACCACCAAAGGGCCGTATAGTTGCCGGATGCGATGTGGATAGACTGTCCGGAGCATAGCGCAATGCGACTTACCGCCTCATCATCCCCTCCAGGCGCGCCTTCACGTCCGGCCACTCGCTGTCGATGATGCTGAAATACACCGAGTGCCGGTTCACCCCGTCCTTGGCGATGCGGTGGTTCCGGAGTATGCCCTCCTGGACGCCGCCGATGCGCGCAATCGCCCGCCGGGAGCGTTCGTTGCGGTGGTCGGCTTTCAGGCACACCCGGAGCGCGTCGTGATCCTCAAAGGCGTGGCGCATCAAGAGGTATTTGCACTCGGTGTTGACGGCGGTGCGACGGTACGGCGCTCCATACCACGTCATGCCGATTTCCACCGCCCGGTTGGGCCGGTCAATATCCGAGTAGCCGGTGGTTCCGATGGCCCGGTCATCGCCCAGGTGAATCACTGAAAACTGCAACCGCGCGCCCGTCTCGTTGCGCCCCATGCACATGTCCACCCACTCCCGCGTGTGCTCCAGGCTGGTGAAAGGTCCTCCGGTCAGGTAGCGCCAGATGTCCTCCTCCTGGCCGAATTCGTACAGGCTTTCGGCGTGCTGCTGTGCTATCGGTTCCAGGCGCACGTGTTGTCCGGTGATGATGATCGGTTGTGGGTCCATCATGGGAATACCTCGGCGTCACATTGGTTTCAGGTTTGGTGATTACCGCGCCAACATCTTCTCCAGCCGTTCCTTCACGTCCGGCCACTCGCTGTCGATGATGCTGTAGTACACCGAATGCCGGTTAACTCCGTCCCACGCGATGCGGTGGTTCCGCAGCACTCCGTCGCGCACCGCTCCGATGCGCTCAATCGCCCGCTGCGACCGCTCGTTGCGATGGTCGGTCTTGAGGCACACCCGCAATGCGCCCAGATCATCGAAAACGTGGCGCAGCATCAGGTACTTGCATTCCGTGTTTACTGCGGTTCGCTGGTAGTCCACTCCGTACCAGGTCATGCCGATTTCCAGGGCCCGGTTGGGTCGGTCAATATCCAGATAGCCGGTCGATCCGATGGCCCGCTCTTCCTCGCCGTGTATCACCGCAAACTGGATTGTTGTCCCTGACTCTCTCGCCGCAATGCAACTCTCAATCCACTCCCGCGCGTCGTCCAGGTCTGCGAAAGCCCGGCGCGGCAAGTACCGCCAGATGGATTCTTCCTTGCCCGCCTCGTACAGATCCCATGCGTGCTGGTGACCGATGGGCTCCAGCCGCACGTGCTCGCCGACCAGGACAACCGGCTGGGCATCCATGATGTCCGCGTCGTGCTTGGTGACCGGGCTTTGGATCTTACCGTAGTACGGCTCAGTAGGTTGTACGCCGTCCTCTTTGCACCGGCTCAAATAGTCTTCAACCGTCACCTCGAACTCGCGGCGCAGTGCCTTCACATCCGTCGCCTCGAACACGGCGGAGAAACCGGGACGGGCGTTGACCACTGTTCCAAAGAAGGTCTGGGCAGCATCGTCATACGCGACGGCTGCGATGTAACCCCTATACTCCATCATGCTTTCCATCACGGTCTGACTCCGGTGTCATTATTGGGTTCAACAACAAGCAAAAGCAACGGAACCGGCTTCGGCTAATCACCATCTCCGGCGGGCGCCGCCGGCTGGGCGGCGCCCGCTTCGCTTTGATCGGCGACCGGCAGCGGCGGTAGCGGCTCCACCCCGTCCTCAGCGCACGATTCCAGGTACACGTCAACCGATATGCGCAACTCCTCGAGCATCCGGTGAGATTCTTTTGCCATGAATGTGGCAATAGGATACGACGTAGCGGTGTTGATAACTCGGCCGTAATAAAATCCTGATGGCTCGTCGAATTCAAACTCTCCGACGTAACCCTTGTACTCAATCATGGCCCGACTCCTATTCTATTGAGAAAAGCGGCAACGTCCCTGACTGCTGGTTGGATGAGATTAGGACCGTGGGGACGGTGAAGTACTGTGCGGACCGAGCCTTTGACGAAAACAACACGCGAACCCGCCCGTTCCGAAATTTCTACGTCCAGCGCTCTCATCGGGGAAATAACCTCAGACCAGCGTATGTCCGACGGCGTCGGCCTAGCGAATACGCGCTCCAGCGTCCGCTGGTGCCTTGACCGCAACGTGCCCATGATACCAAACGCCGCCCCGCCACCCGCAGCGCACTATGCCTAGTTGCCGTCTCCGGCACTGGGCGCCGGCTGCGGCGCGCCCGTCGTTTCCGTGCCGATCCACCGGCGCTGCGACCTGGCGGGCGGATCCGGCCGCGTGGCGAACAGGAACGCCACCGCGCTCACCAGGTACAGCGGCGTGAACACCGCCAGCACCCAATAGTAATTTCCGACGGCGTCCCTGACCAGGCCGGAAACCCATGGTGAGAAGAACATTCCCACGTTCATGAACAGGCTCATGAACCCCATCAGCGTGGCGAACCGGGCCCGCCCGTAGTAGTCGCTGAGCATCAGCCAGTTCACCGACGTTATCCCCTCCACTATCGCGATCCCCACCACGAACAGCAGCATCCCGAAAATCCCCGGCCCGATCCAAAGGCCGCCCATGCCGATCGCCCCGACGGCCATGCCGACGGCCAGCAGCACGTTGCCGCTGAACCTATCCGATGTCACGCCCAGCACGAACCGCAGCGGGATCCCCAGGAAGAACATCGCGGCGACCCACGCCGACGCCTCGTTGGCCGAGATGCCGCGCAGTTCCATGATGGGGAACACGTGCACCAGCATCCCGTTGGTAACCGACACGCGCAGGATCGCGCCGACCATGATCAGCCAGTAGGTGCGGGTCTTGATTGCCTCCATGAAGGTGAACCCGGTGCTGGCCGCAGCGCTTCTGCGTCCCCCCGACCGTCCGGATGCCGTATCTTCCGGAATATCGCCGTCCGGCAGCAGTCCCATATCCTCGGGCCGACTCCGTATGAAGAACGACGCGGGGATCGTCATTACCAGGATGAACACCCCGGTCCAGAGGATGGTATCCCGCCAACCGATCTGCTGGATGCCCAGGTTCAACAGCAGCACCACGAATGCGCCGCCGCCGGCGAAGGCCGTCATCAGCGTGGACATCGCCACCGACCGACGCCGGATGAACCACTGGTTCACCGCCGCCATCAGTGTTTGCCCGAAGCCGGCGCTCTTTCCCAGGGAGATTATGCCGGAGAACAGCACCAGCAGTTCCCAGTAGCTGTCCGCCCGCGACAGCAGAATGGTGCCTATGCCCACCATCAAGCCGCCCCCCAGCACCATCGGCCGCGCTCCGAAGCGGTCCACCGCCCAGCCGATCAGCGGCCCGCCGGCGCTGCCCTCCGCCCGGGCCAGGCTGAACACCAGCGACATCTGCGCCGACGTCAGGCCGAGGTCGGTCTGTATTGGCGTGAAGAAGCGCGGGAACCCCTGCGATATCGAGCCGTTCCCGAACATCCCCACAAAAGAGGAAACGGCGACTACCCACCATCCGTAAAAGATGCGAGGCTGTCGCCGCGCTGCGTCGTCCGTTGTACCTGTCACGTTGAAAGATTATAGGCATCCCGGTTGGGGGCGGTCAAACTACGATCCGCAGTCGGCGCGGAGCAGGTCCGCTTACACGTGCCCACTTGCCTTTGCGTGGTGAAAGAGCGGAAAAGTCGATTTCCCGCTCATTTCCTCTTATTTCCACCGATTCAAGTAGGGCATTGGGCGGGTGTTGGGGCTGAATGGGGGCCGATGGC
>JAJDXU010000290.1 GCA_022823105.1 Dehalococcoidia bacterium | reverse complement strand
CGCCTTAATACTATACTTACGCTATATAAAGGTCAATTGCCCGGTTTGCCACTCCCGCCCGGTTGGTCTATCATTGCGGCAGGCGGCCGTGGTCGCCGGCTTATGCTTAAAGAGCCAGCAATCGGGAGACGATCACTCCGATGACCCAGGCAAATGTTACCGACGCCGCAACCGGCATCGTCGCCGTTGATACGCAGACTGGCCCGCCATTGCCGGAAGGATTGACCTCGGATGACCTGCTGGAGGTCAGCCGGCAGATGATCCTGGTGCGCACCATGGACGAGCGCATCTGGATGATGAACCGGCAGGGCAAGGTGCCCATCGCCGCATCATGTCAGGGACACGAGGCCGCGCAGTTGGGTTCGCTTTGGGCCGCGCAAAAATCCGGCGATTGTTTCCTGTTCCCCTACTACCGCGACCTGGCGCTCAAGATGGCGGCAGGCCTGACGCCAAGGCAGGTCATGCTGTCATTCATGGGCAAGGAGGGTGAGCCGTACTCGGGCGCCCGCCAGTTCCCTCTCCAGGGCGCAGACCTCCCGCGCCGCATCATTCAGATCTCAAACGTGGTGGCGGCCGGCTTGACCCAGAGCGTTGGGTATGCGTTGGCCTGCAAGATGATGGGCGACGGCACCGTTACCCTCTGCTACTTCGGCGACGGCGCATCGAGCCAGGGCGAAACCCACGAGGCCATGAACTTTGCGGCCATCCACAAGCTGCCCGTGGTGTTCATCTGCGAGAACAACAAGTACGCCATCTCCACTCCCCAGGCATCGCAGATGGTGGTGGGCGACGTGGCGGCCCGGGCCGAGGGCTATGGCTTCCCAGGATTTGTGATCGATGGCATGGATTTTGTCGCGTGCTATGAGGCCACGCGACATGGCATCCAGCACGCGCGCAACGTCGGCCCGGTCCTCATCGAAATGAAGGTGGAGCGTTTCATGCCGCACACCACCGACGATGATGACCGTCGCTATCGGGACCGCGACGCGGTGGAGGCGGCCAGGGAATACGATCCCGTCGCCGTATTGCCGGCTCAGATGGTTGAGCGCGGCATCGCAACCCAGGAGCAGATCGATGAGTTTCGCGCCGACGCCATGCGTCAGGTGAACGACGCCACCGACTTTGCCGACGCCGCGGCCCCGCCGGATGCGTCGACTATCTCCGACCACCTGTATGTTTAACCGGCCGGTTTGGCCTGAATGGGAGGTAGAAAACCGGGCGGGTTTGTCTTGAGGTTGTTGGGCAGGTTTGTTCGCCTGGTTTTGGCGGGGGCCATCTACGCTCTGGTATTATGGTACGGAATAGAGACGGCTGAGGAACTCGACACGCCGCCGGTGGTAACCGGTATTGTCATCGCTCTAGTAGCGCTGGGCATCGCCGGAAGCATCTACCGGATCCTCATCGACGTGGCCAAGGAAGCGATAGGAGGCACAATGGTGTTGGCAGCATTTCTCAACGAGAGGCTGGTCGAACCGCAGAGGCGCCGTCTGATGGAACGGGGCCGGGCATTAGGCCGCGCGGAGGGTCGCGCCGAAGGCAGGGAGGAGGTCATTGCCCAAGCGCGCGCGCGCCTGCTGGAAGAGGGTATCGACCCAGACCTGATCTTCCCATCGCCAGAAGAGAACGACGATTCTGAACGTTGCTGAGCCAAACGGCTGGCACGGATCATACGGCGCTTTACGCGACAGGCGGCACCGCAATGGCAGAAATGACCGTAATCGAGGCCGTCCGGTCGGCGTTGCACGAGGAGATGGAGCGCGACGAGCGCGTCTTCGTCATGGGCGAAGACGTGGGTCAACGCGGCGGTGTGTTCCTGGCGACCCAGGGATTCATCGAGGACTTTGGGCCCGACCGCGTGATGGATACGCCGTTGGCCGAAGCCTCCATCATGGGAATCGCGCTCGGCGCGGCGTTTCGCGGCATGAGGCCGATCCCCGAAGTGCAGTTCTCCGATTTCGTGTGGCCGTCCGTGAACCAGTTGATCGGCGAAGCGGCGCGGGTGCACTACGGCACCAACGGCGCCCTGAAAGTGCCGATGACCGTGCGCATACCCTACGGTGGCGGCATCCGCGGAGGGCTGTACCACTCCCAGAATGTGGAATCGCTGTTTTTCCACACTCCGGGCCTGCTGGTGGTGACTCCGTCAACACCCTACGAGGCCAAGGGACTGCTCAAGTCGGCGATACGCGACGACAACCCGGTGATATTCCTGGAGCACAAGAAGACCTACCGCTTGGTTCGGGGCGAAGTGCCCGAAGAGGAATACACGCTGCCCATCGGGCCCGCCGACATCAAGCGAACCGGCTCGGACGTCACCGTGGTCAGCTACGGGCTTGCGATGCACTACTGCATGGCCGCTGCCGCGGCGGCGGCCGAGGACGGCATCAGTACCGAGGTCGTGGATCTGCGGACTCTCAAGCCTCTGGACACCGAGACCATACTGCAGTCGGTCCAGAAAACGGGCAAACTCCTGGTCGTCCACGAGGACAACATCAGCGGTGGCATCGGCGCGGAGATCGCGGCTTTGGCGGCGGATGAGGCGTTCGAATACCTGGACGCGCCCATTGCGCGGCTGTGCGGCCCCGATGTGCCCACCATGCCCTTCGCTCAAACGCTGGAAGACGCCTACATGCCGAGTCCGGAAGCCATCGCGTCGGAGATCCGGCGACTGGCAGCCTACTGACTGAAGGATTTGTACCCTTGGCAGAGTTGATTGAATTGCCCCACGTCGGCGAGAGCGTCGTGGAGGGCACCATCGGCAAGTGGCTGAAGCAGCCGGGCGACCACGTCGAACGGTATGACCTGCTGGTGGAGGTGGTCACCGACAAGGTGACCATGGAGGTTCCGTCGCCTGTAACGGGTGAGTTGCTCCGGATCATTGCCCAGGAGGGCGAAACCGTCCCTATGGGCGCGCCCATTGCCGAGGTTGAAACGCAGGGCGGGCAGCCGGCAGTCCCATCGACGCCGACTGCAACCGCCGCGGTTGCCGCTCCGCCGGCTCCACCTGTAACGCCTCAGCCAATCCGCGAAGCGCCGGCTCAGCCCGCGGTGCCGGTTGCCTACCTCATCGACGCTCAGCCCGTTGGCCCGACCGGCGGTTCCGCTGTGGAAGCGCGTGCGGAGGCGGAGGAACCTGAACCGGCGGCGACCCCGACCGCCACGGCGGTGCGCTTCGAAACTGCGGACCCTCCGGCCGCCGCCCAGCGCACCAACGGACAGAAGGGCCCCAACCGCCTGTCACCGGCGGTGCGCCGCCTGGCGCGTGAGCACAACATCGACGTCGACAACATAGTCGGCACCGGAATGGGCGGGCGCGTCACGCGAAACGACGTCCTCAGTTACCTCGAAACTGCGCAGGCTCCAGTCCCGGCCCCGGCGCCTGCCGCCGCACCGTCTGCGCCTGTGGCCGTTCCGGCAACCGGAGCAGCCGCGGACGAAGAGACGATACCCCTTACCCCGGTCCGTCGCATGATCGCCGAGGCGATGGAGCGGTCGGTTCGAGAGATACCCCACGCCTGGAGTATGGTCGAGGTGGACATCTCCAGCCTCGTGGCGCTGAGAAACCGGGAACGCGACGTCTTCCGAAACCGCGAAGGGATCAACCTCACGTACCTGCCATTTGCGCTGAAAGCCGTGGCCGGCGCGTTGAAGGACAACCCGACCCTGAACGCTTCGTGGGCCGGCGATCACATCGTGTTGAAGCGTCGCATCAACCTGGGCATCGCAGTCGCCGCTCCCACCGGCCTGGTGGTGCCGGTGATCCGCGACGCCGATCGTTTGAGCATCGCGGGTTTGGCTCACGCGGTGGACGATCTGTCAGGCCGCGCCCGCGCCGGCAGCCTGCGCTTGGAAGACGTCCAGAACGGCACGTTCACGGTGAACAACACCGGCGCGTTGGGCAGCGTCCTGGGCGGGCCCATCATCAATCATCCCCAGGCAGCCATCATGACCACGGAGGCGGCGCAGCAGCGGCCGGTTGTCGTTGCCGGGGAACGGGGAATGGACGCCATTGCGGTCCGGTGGATGATGAACCTGTGCCTGTCGTTTGACCACCGGATCAACGATGGAGCCGAAGCCGGAGCCTTCCTGCAATCGGTGAAGAGTCGCCTGGAAGCGTTTGATGGCGACACTCCAATTTACTGAAGACCCGGCAGGGGTCGACGCAGGCGCTTGTCGGATCATCAGGGCCGGCAGAGTCGCGTACCGCCGGGCCTGGCAATGGCAGGTCGAGATAGCCGACCGGGTGCGGGATGGCTCGGGCCCTGAGACCCTTTTGCTGCTGGAGCACCCCCACACATACACCAGAGGACGGCTGGCGCCGGATAGCGACCTGCTGATGGACGCTGCCACGCTGGCGGCGCGAGGTATCGAGGTTGTCGAGACGGACCGGGGCGGCCTGATCACGTACCACGGGCCGGGCCAGCTGGTCGCTTACCCGATCATCAGGTTGAAGGGACGGGGCGGTCCTCACTGGTACGTGCGAACGCTGGAGCGCGTGATCATTGACAGCCTGGCGGATTTCGGGCTCACGGCGACGCCGGCTCCGGGGCTCACCGGGGTCTGGACGGCTGACGGGCGACGCAAGATCGCGGCCATTGGAGTGAAGATTTCCGGAGGCGTGGCCCACCACGGGTTTGCCGTCAACGTCGATCCGGATCTCCGAATGTTCAAGGGGATAGTGCCGTGCGGCATCGCGGACCGGGGAGTGACCTCGTTGGCCGCTGAGCTTGGATATGCCCCGGCGGTGGACGATGTCGCAAAGGTGGTCGGCTCGCGATTCTGTCGCGAGTTCGGGCTGGAACCGAGGTGGGACGCCAATGCAATATGACGTGATCATCGTTGGGGGCGGCTCGGCGGGTTGCGTGCTCGCCGCTCGGCTGTCTGAGGACCCCTCTCGATCCGTACTCCTGCTGGAAGCAGGCCCGGATTTTGTCGATTTCGATCGCTGGCCGGCGGAGCTGCGAGATGGCTACAGTCAGGAAGCATCGACACCCGGCGGACAATACAACTGGTCGTATCAGGCAACCGGGACTGCCGAGCAACCGAGGCCCATGCAAATCGCCCGGGGCATGGCCATCGGCGGTTCCGGGTCCGTAAACGGACAGGTTTTCCTGCGCGGTCTGCCCGAGGACTACGACGGTTGGGCGGCATCGGGCAACGACGAATGGGCTTACGAGAAGGTGCTTCCCCACTTTCGCCGGTTGGAGTCGGACGCCGACGTGCAGGACGACTTCCACGGCGGCGACGGACCGATTCCGGTGTTGCGCGCGCCGCGCGATGCCTGGCACCCGTTCCAAAGGGCCTTCGTGGACACGTGCGTCGCGATGGGATACCCCGCTGACGGGGATATGAACCACCCCGAATCCGGCGGCGTGGGCTCCGCGCCGATGAATAACCCAGCCGGCATCCGCATGAGCTCCGCGCTGGCGCACCTGGCCTCGGCCCGCCACCGGTTGAACCTGACGGTTCGGGGAGACGTCCTGGCCCGGCGAGTGCTGTTTGCGGGTGAAACGGCCGCGGGCGTGGAGGTGGAGAGCGGCGGCGAGATATTCAACGTGAGCGGAAACGAGATAGTCGTGAGTTGCAGCGGCATCGCGTCGCCGCAGTTGCTCATGCTGTCGGGCATCGGTCCGGCGGACCACCTGCGGGAGTTGGGGATACCTGTCATCAGGGACCTGCCGGGCGTCGGGAGTAACCTGCGCGACCACCCGCTGGTTTACGTGGACACGGCGCTACAGCCCGGCTACGTCGAACCCGATTTCACCGGGTCCCGCATCCAGACGATGCTGCGCTTCACCACCTCAGGGTCGCCGTCGCGCAACGATATGCAGCTATACGTGAACAACGTGGCGTCCGGGCCCAGCCCGCTGGGCAGCGGCCCCGGCTCGGACCGGGCGATTCTCCGGATGACGTGCATCCTGCAGAAGGCGGTCAGCGCGGGAGAACTCCGCCTGGTGTCGCCCGACCCCCATGACAAGCCACAGATCGACTACCGTTATCTGCGCAGCGACGAAGACAGGCGGCGACTGCGGGAAGCCGTGCGTTTGTGCCGGGAAATCCTGGCGCAACCCGCTTTCGAGCATATCGCCGCGGAACCCGTTTCGCCGACTGTCCCTGAATTGGATTCTGACGACGCGCTGGACGCGTGGCTGCGGCGCAATGTGTTCACCACGTTTCACACCTCAGGGTCGTGCAAGATGGGTCCGGCCGACGATCCAATGGCCGTGGTGGACCAATACTGCCGGGTACACGGCGTCAACAACCTGCGGGTGGTTGACATATCAATCTGTCCGGACGTGGTGAGGGCGAACACCAACGCGACGGCGGTCATGATCGGTGAACGGGCCGCTGAGTTTTTCCGTTAGATGGCTGCGCTATAATTGCGCGTCAAAACCGCGCACGCTGCGCCGCTGGAGACTGCCCGATGCCCATATCCGAATACGTTAGTCGCGCCATGGAGGAGGGCGGTTGGATCCGCCGCATGTTTGAGGTGGGGATCGCCCTCAAGGCCCAGTACGGCGAGGAGAACGTTTTCGACCTTTCCCTGGGCAATCCGATCATGGAACCGCCGGCCCAGTTTCACGCTGAGTTGCTGAGGATCGCCAGCGCTCCCACGCCGGGCATGCACCGCTATATGCCCAACGCGGGCTACCCCGAGACAAGACAGGCGGTGGCGGACACGCTGTCGGGCGAGACGGGGTTGTCGTTCGGCGTCGGGGACATCGTGATGACGTGCGGCGCAGCCGGCGCGGCAAACGTCGTGCTGCGGGCGATACTGAATCCTGGCGACGAGGTCATCATCCTGTCGCCGTTTTTCGGCGAGTACACCTACTACATACAGAACCACAACGGCGCGCCCGTGATAGTCCCGACGGACGCCGAGTTCGGCCTGGACCTGGACGCCATCGACGCTGCCATCACACCGCGCACCCGCGCCGTGATGCTCAACTCCCCCAACAACCCGTCCGGCGTCGTATATCCGGAAGAGAATGTGACAGCGCTGGCTGAACTGCTCCGGAGAGCGGAGACGCGGTTCGGGTCCGAGATATTCATAATCAGCGACGAACCCTACCGGCGCATCATCTACGACGGGTTGGTGTACCCGCAGGTGTTCCCGCACTACGAGCGCACCATCGTGGTGAACTCCCACGCCAAGGACCTGGGCCTGCCCGGCGAGCGAATCGGCCACATCGCCGTGCATCCGGACTATGCCGGCAAGGCCGAATTGATGGACGGGCTGGTCTTTTGCAACCGGGTGCTGGGATTCGTGAATGCTCCGGCGTTGATGCAGCACGTGGTGCGGGCGGTGCAGGATGCGTCGGTGGACGTGGGCGAATACCAACGCAAGCGGGATTTCCTGTACGACAACCTGACCGGGATGGGATACTCGGTGGTGAAGCCCCAGGGAGCGTTCTACCTGTTCCCGCGGTCGCCGCTGGAGGACGACGAGGCGTTTGTGGCGGCGCTGCAGGAGTACAACGTGCTGGTCGTACCCGGCAAGGGGTTCGGGACCCCCGGCCACTTCCGGATTTCGTACTGCCTGGACGACCGAGTGCTGGAAGGCTCGATGGACGGGTTCGCCAGGGCGGCGGAGCAGTACCTGCGCTAGGTTTCAGCGGCCGTTCTGATACGGGCGAAAATCGGCGCCAGGTTGATCGCGACACCGGGCATGGCGTCGGACACGAGAACGTCGTCGGCGCCGTAGACCGTTGCCAGCGTCATGGTCGTTCCATCGCCCACGTATTTCGACACCGTCTCGGCGCTAAGGTCGGCCATCCAGGCCTCCCGGACGCCGTTGCGCCCGTACACCGGCAGCTTGACGTTGAAGTCTCGTTGCCGAGTTGATTCGGACAGCACCTCCACCACCACGTCGGGTGCGCCAGTCACTCCCCGATGTTCCAGGATGTGCCTACGCTCGTCGGACACGAACAGCAGGTCCGGCTGGAAGGTGTTGTGCTCGTCAACGTAAACGTCAAACGGCGGAAGCCTGATCTCAAATTCCCCTGGGCTGCCTAGCTGCAACCTGGCGGCGAAGTACAGCTCTCCGACGAATACCTGGTGCGGTTCATTGGCGCCGGCCATTTTTACGAGTTCTCCCTCGATGAGTTGGTAGCGCACGCCGCGGTGCGACGGCGGGGTCAACCTCATGTAATCCGCGCCCGTCAGCTTGGTGGTCGGTTTCGCTTTGGGGGAAGTCATCATGACCCTCCGCCGGATTGCCTACGGCCAGTTGCTGTTGGCCTCCCGCGATGGCAGCCGCACCGTGGCGTTGCCCCGCGTGGTGACCTGTTGTCGCTGATTCTCGCCCCAGATGTCCATGTCCACCAGGCACTCGCCGTCCTCAACGCGCTTGCCGGTGATTTTGCCCTTGCACCAGGTGGTGTCGCCGACGACGTTGAACCGACGCAGCTCGACATACATCGTTTTCAGGAAACCGTCGTCGCCCATCCAGTTGGTGAGCAGGTGTCCCATCCAGCAGCACCGCTGGCAACCGTAGTCGTAGGCTCCGGGCAGTCCGGCGGACTCGGCGGCTTCCTGGATGTCGTGTACCCGGATGATGGCTTCCTGCGCGCCGGTGTTGGGATCCGTGAATCCCCATGACGGATGCCGCAGCATCTCGCGGAGCTGGATGCCGTGGCTGATGCCGCCGATGCAACCCGCCACGAAGGCGGTCACGTCCCCGTGGCTGAGGGGGCCCTTGACCACCGGGGTCAACTCATCTCCGACGTTCACGTCCTCGAACCAGCGCGGATTGTTGCCGCGGATTTCCTCGTTGAGGATGGCCTGGTGGATGGTTTCCAGCTCTTCGCGGGAATACTGGTAGGGTTCGAAGGTGTATTTCTGGCGCTCACGGGCGGCGCTGCGCTCGGCCCGGATCTGCCAGCCCCTGGTTTTGGCGATGGTCTCGCCGCGCTGGTTGAAGTAGCTGGTGACGCTGGACTGGATGATGATGCGCCCGGCGAACTCGCTTTCCTTCTCTTCAAGGCCGGTGAACTGCTCCTGGACGCTGATCTGATCGTCCAGGTAGATGGGACGATACCATTCCCAGTCGTTGCCGGCGTGGAAGCCGTGGACGCCGGGAAGGCCCCCGGTGCGCCCGGAGCACCAATAGACGCTGTACAGGAAGCAGGGCGGAGCGATGATGTTCCCGTATTTGCTGGTCTGGGCGTAGGAGCGATCCCAGTAAAGGGGATTGGTGTCTCCGATGCCCTGGCAGAAGTGCCGAATGGCGCTGCGCGAGGCCTCCTCGTTGAACAGGCCGACGCCGTACTGGCGGGGACGGTTGAAACTGCCCACCCGGCTCCGCAGGCGGTCCAGTCCCTCTTCGGTGATTCTGCCAGATTCCAGGACCATAATGGGTTCCCTCCGGATTGTTTTCTGGCAGAAGATTATAGCCTACCTCCCGCTAGGCAGGCGGTGGCGGAATTGTGAGTACGGGGGTGCGATCCCGCAGGTACTGCTCGGTGACGAACGGCGAGCCGAAGCCGTACTCGTCCGCGCACTCCCGCACCAGCGCCAGCGTCTCCGCCCGCAGGGTCTGCGGCGCAGGTTCGGCGCCGCCGTCGATGATGCTGCGGATGAGTCGTCCGGCGAGGTCCTGCTTGGTGTCGGGGTGGCCGCAGATACCTTCGTAGGCGACGCCGCCGCAGGTGGGGCAGTACCACCACTCCAGCGTCAGCACCGATCGTATCCCGAGATCGGGCAGGTTGTCGAAAATCTCGTGGGCAGCGTATCGGCCGTAATAGTCGCCGACGCCGGCATGGTCGCGGCCGAACATGTGGTGTGTGCAGCCCAGGTTCTTGCGGACGAGGGCGTGGAAGACTGCCTCTTTGGGGCCGGCGTAGCGCATGTCCCAGAGCAGGGCGGTGGTGCGGTGAATTTCGTCGCGGAAGAAGCCCTGGGCGCGCAGGTTCTCGTGGGTAAGTACGATGGCCTCGTCGATGTAGTCCCCGACCTTCTTTTCGCCGATCACCGCGCTGACCAGCACGCCGTCGGCCCGCGCCTCCATGAATGCGCCTTTCATAAGGTACTCGTGACCAGAGTGGGGGACGTTGCGCGTCTGGTGTGCCACGGCGCGCTGCCAGCCCAGTGCGTCGAGTTCAGACCTGAGTTGCGCCGGCGTCCGCCAGTAGCGGTCGAAAGGGGGACTGATGGCCGGTTCACAGACCAGGGTGATGTCGCCCGCGACGAACCGGTCAGCATAGTTCAGGGTGCGCTGCACTCCCGGATGTTCCGGGTCGGTGGTTCCGTACACCTTGCCGGCGAGTTCGTTCAGGTCGGTGTCGAATACCTCAGACACCTCCAGCGTAGCCAGTGGGTTGCCCTGGTGGGTGAGCAGGATTGTGTCTCCGGTTGAAACACCCGCTCGGGCCAATTCCGCGTGCGGGATGTCCAGCACGATTGGAATGGGCCATACGTACCCGCTGGTCAGGCGCATGGAGTCTGCCACCGACGCGACGTCGGCGCTGCTCATGAATCCGGTCAGGGGTGAGAAAAATCCGTAGGCCAGGTTGACGCACTCATGGGCAATCTGCTCGCGGACTGCGATGGCTGGCATGTCTGCAACGTCGCTGGCCGAACCCAACGGCCGCACCCGCTGGATCAGCGTGCCGCCGTGGGGAGACAGACTGTTGTCTACGGAGGTCATGCGATGAGATGGCTCGAAAAGTCAGACCGGTCCCGGAGGTCAGTAGTCGCGGTACTGCGCTTCCCGTTTTTCCCTGAACGCAGCCACGCCTTCGGCGTGATCCTGGGAGGTGAGGGTGATGGTTTCGCCCGCGGCGGCCATTTTCATGGCGGTCTCCAGGTCGAACTCCAGGCCCTTGTAGAGCATGAGCTTGGACAGGCGGATGGCGATGGGCGGACCGGCCGCGATGCGTTCCGCCATCTCCATGGTGGTGGCTTCCAGGTCCTCCTCCGCTACCAGGCGGTTCAGGAACCCGAGGCGGTAAGCCTCGTCGGCCTCCAGGAAATCGCCGGTGAAGAGCATTTCGGCGGCGCGACCCAGGCTGCCGAGAGTCCGGGGATACAGCCAGGTGCCCCCGAATCCGGGGAACAGGCCAATGCGCACGTAAGCCGACATGAATCGCGACCGCGCCGTACCGGTCCGGATGTCGCAGGCGCAGGCCAGGTCAAGGCCGGCGCCGGTGGCTACGCCGTTGACCATGGCGATCACGGGCTTTTCGCAACGCTGAACACCCAGGATCATATCCTGGGCCAGCCGGAAGCTGCGTCGCACTTCATCGGCGTTGCCCGAGGTCCAACCCTCGCCGGACCCATTGGTGGACCCGCCGAGATTGTTGAGATCCCCGCCGGCGCAGAAGGCGCGGCCCGCTCCGGTGATGATGATCACCCTGGTATCGGGGTCGGCGTCGGCTTGAACGACGGCGTCGGCGATTTCGATCTGCATCTGGTCGTTCAGGGCGTTCAGACGTTCCGGACGATTCAGCGTGATGCGGGCGATGCCGGAATCGGGGTTGGCATCGTAGAGGATGAGTTCGTAGGCGGTCATTGGCGTTGTTTCCTGGTGACGAAATGCGGCGTGACGGGATGCGGCGAAAAAGTATAGCACGCAATGGGCAGGTTTCGCGGACGGGTGATTAGGCTATAATGCTTACGCTAACACGTCGTTGATACGACGACTTCACGCAATAACTGAGAAATATCCGTCGCACATAATCAAGTGAATGAACCAAAACATGAAGCCGATGAAGGGGAATTGATAATCCCACTGGCCACATATACGATCGGAGGAAAATGCCTTGGAAGGGTCAATCAAAGGAGTGCTGCTGGCGATAGATTGGGAAAACATTCGGAGAGGAGCCCAACTTTATCAACGGAGCGTTACGCCGCAGACACTCTATGACGCAATGAGGAATGTCGGAGAAGTATTTGGAGAGGTAAAAGGAGGAAAGGCGTTTGGCGATTGGGGATTGAGGCCGGATGACGGCGTCGCTTTCAGCGAGACCGGCATTCAGCCCTACCAGGCGCCGCGTACGATGGCGGGCAAGGACCGCAGCGATCCGGCCATGCTGCTGGAAGTATACGATTGGTTGCGCGACCGCGACGACTGCGGCGTGATCGTGCTGGGCTCCGGTGATTCGGACTTCCAGATACTGGTGGATCGAGCGCGGGATATGGGTCGCCGTATCGTGCTGTGCGCGTTCAGCCAATCGGTGGCGCGGGACATGCTGGCGGTGGCGCCGCTGTTTCCGCTGGAGGCGGAGCTCGGAATACAGTTGGCGGAACACGGGGACGTTCCGGTACCGGAACAGAACGAAGCGGCGACTCAGGATGTTCTCCAGTCGTTTGTTCGGGAAATGGGCAAGCTTGAAAGTCGCATGAACTTCGTCGGATACAGTATGCTGTGCAACCAATGGATGCTCGACTGGGGAATTGCCTGGAACGAGTACGAGTGCCGCAAGCTGGTGGACCAGTGGATTTACGAAGGAATAATCGAACGGCACGACGTGCACAACCCCAACAATCCGCAGTTCCCGACATCCGCAATACGCCTGATCCGGACCAACGAGCTGGTCAGGGACGCGCTGGGATTGAACCGTCCGAGTATCAGCAACCCGGTGATGGCCGTTGAGTCCGACGAACCAAATGACGGACCGGAGTAAGGATGCCAGATTTCAGCTACATAGATCACCTCGAATGCACAATCTGCGGCAACGAGTTCCCGTACGACGGGCTGGCCGGAGTCAGCGATTGCTGCGGGAAAGTTCTGTTCGTACGATATGACCTGGCCCGATTGCGGCGGGAAGTGGACCGGTCCGTATTCGACGGCCGACCGTCCAACATGTGGCGATACAACGAACTCTTGCCGGTTACGGACGGGGACGCGGTGGTCACGCTCGGCGAGGGCGGAACGCCGCTGCTGGAGGCGACCACCCTGGCGCGTGAAGTGGGGATTCGTCGGCTGCTTGTGAAAGAAGAGGGGCTCAATCCCACCGGCACGTTCAAGGCCAGGGGTATTGCCGCCGCCGTGTCCAAGGCGGTGGAGGTGGGAGCGCGGGGGTTCACCATGCCGTCCGCGGGCAATGCGGCCGGCGCGGCTGCGGCCTATGGCGCGCGCGCCGGGACGCCGGTGAAGGTATTCATGCCGCAGGATGCCCCGGACGCCAACAAGAAGGAGTCCATAGTCGCGGGTTCCGAGCTGAACCTGGTGGACGGGTTGATCAGCGACGCCGGCCGCATCTCGGTTGGGATTGCGGCCGAGCAGGGACTGTTTGACCTGTCAACGTTGAAGGAACCGTGCCGCGCCGAGGGCAAAAAGACGATGGGGCTGGAGATCGCCCACCAGTTGGGATGGCGTATGCCCGACGCCATCGTTTATCCAACCGGAGGCGGCACCGGGATAATAGGCATGTACAAGGGATTCCAGGAACTGTTGGAACTGGGATGGATTGAGGGCAAACCGCCCCGGTTCTATGCGGTGCAGGCCGAGGGTTGCCAACCCATCGTCAAGGCGTTCAACGATGGTGCGGACACTGCGGAACCGTGGCAGAACGCAACGACCAAAGCCGACGGACTTCGGGTGCCGGGGCCCTTTGCCGACTACCTGATCCTGCAGGCGATCCGGGAGACGGGCGGCGGCGCGCTGGCGGTGAGCGACGACGAGATGGTGGACGCCATGTACCGGTTGGCCACGATGGAGGGCATCATTGCGTGCCCGGAGGGCGCGGCCACCCTCGTGGGTCTGGAACGCCTGCTGGCCGACGGGAGCATCGGCGCCGACGAGGAAGTCGTGCTGCTCAACACCGGGTCGGGGTACAAGTACCTGGACCTGTTGAGAGGGCCGGAGGAATAAACAGCGATTGGGGGAAAATCCGCCTCAGGCGGATTCGCCCCCTGTATATTGGTGAGAACCAACGGGTGATCGGGCGCGTCGCACACGTCGCCCCCGGTCCACGCGCCGCACGCCGCGCTCCCATCGACCCGCGCTGCAGCGCCCGCTCGATGGTGCGGAACGTCCGCCGCTGGCGGGAACCGTCGAACCACTCATCCAACCGGCTTGGCGGCGCGTCCTGGAAAAGACCCTCCCTATCCGACTGCCCGACCGGCTCCAACTTTCCTATTGACGGAAACTTGACGGAAACGCTGGCTCCTCCCGGACTGCTGACGGTCCGGGAAGTTGGCGTCAGGCCGGCGGCCGCTGCATGTCCCAACCTCTCGGCCCCCCATACGCGCCGATGTCACCGCAGCATGGTCCGGCCGTTCTCTCCTGCCGTCAAATCGGCCGACCAGATCTCAAGCGATGCGTTGGCCGGCTGGTCCTTCGATGCAATCATCAATGCCATAGCTGTTACCAACAGCACACAGATCACCGCCCAGAACCACAAAAACTTGCTCCCGTTGACTTCGGTGCCGTTCCATCTCCTTTTCCGCGCCCGTTGCGAGATCATGCCCCCTCCCTCGATTGTGTATGCCTATCGGCACATGTTTCTTATTCGCTGGATTATTGGAACTCACCGACCGTGCGACCCCGTTATATTGTTCGCTCCGGCTAACCGTGATCCCGGCCAATCGGCGTCATCGATCTTCTCGCTCTGTTGCCGGATGGCTCCTTCCCGTCGCATATCCCGCCCGAGCCGACCGTGCGCACCGGTTCATGCATTCGTTCCGCAGCGGCGCCCAGCGTGCGTATGTCGTGTGTGGAAAGATGTCTCGGTCCCTATCGGGACCGACTTGACCATTGCGATCTGACGTTGATTGATATGCAGCGTGGTTTGGCCGCTCTGCCCAGGAACTATGTTCCCCGAACAGTTCTGCAGAGTTCAGACAATTTGCCGAACCCGGATAGCGGCTCAAATCTCACCACGCCGTTACAAAACCATCGTAGCAACATATTGTGAAAATCAAGGGTCGAAAATGCCCTGGTTCGTGAAAAAACTTCTGAAAATTTCGTGAACGTGGCCTCGGCATGGACGGAGATGCAATCTGGCAAACCCTGTCCCGCAAACGCCATTCCCCTGGCCGCGCCTCACGTCCCATCCCGCTCGCCGTTTGTGGCATAATACGCCGACCCAATAATCCCAACGGAGGTGCACCCCGCATGGTTGACCTCAGGCGCGCCGCCGCCATCGTGGGCATCCACGAGCACGTCACCCGCTATTCCCCCGACAAGAGCGAGCTCCAGATCCAGGGCGAAAGCGTTATCAAGGCCCTTGCCGACGCCGGCCTCACCAAGAACGACGTCGACGGCCTGTTCACCGCGTCCAGCAGCATCCGCAACAGCGGCATGAACCTGGCCGACTACCTCAACATGTACCCCAGCTACGTGGACAACACCACCGTTGGCGGCGGGTCTTTTGAGTTCCACCTCTCCCACGCCCTCACCGCCATCGCGGCCGGCCGCATCAACGTGGCCGTGATCACCTACAGCAGCCTGGCCCGCTCGGGCGGCGTGTCGGTGGGCACCGGCGGCGTCGGACGCTTCGGCCACCCCGTCCTCGATCCGTCACCCGACAGCTTCGAGGAACTCTACGGCCTCACCACCGTCGGCCTCTACGCCATGATCGCCCGCCGCCACATGCACCTCTACGGCACCACCTCCGAGCAGCTTGCCGAGGTGTCCGTCGCCATGCGCCACCACGCCTCCATGAACCCGGAGGCCCTCTTCCGCGACCCCATCACCGTTGAGGACGTGGTCAACTCCCGCGTCATCTCCGACCCGCTCCACCTCATGGACTGCTGCGTCATCACCGACGGCGGCGGCGCGGTGGTCGTGGCGTCTCCCGAGGTCGCGCGCAACTGCCGGCACACTCCCGTGTGGGTTCTCGGCACCGGCGAGGCCATCGCCCACCAGGGCGCCGGCAAGCGCGACCTGATCTATATCGCCGCCCACCAGAGTTCACCCCGCGCCTTCGAGATGGCCGGCGTCACCCACGACGACATCGACATGGCCATGGTGTACGACTCATTCACCATCACCGTCGTCGAAACCCTGGAGGACCTCGGTTTCTGCAAGAAGGGCGAGGGCGGAGAATTTGTCAGTGGCGGCCGGCTCAAGGTCGGCGGCGCGCTGCCCATCAACACCGACGGCGGCGGCCTCTCATCCAACCACCCGGGCATGCGCGGCCTGTTCCTGCTCCTCGAAGCCACCCGCCAACTGCGCCATGAATTCGACGGCACCGGCCGCCAGGTACCCGACTGCAAGATCGCCCTGGCCCACGGCACCGGCGGCGCGTTGGGCTCCCGCCACTCTGGCGGCACCGTCATCCTCGCCCGCGACTGACAAAATCACAGACTGTTCCCCTCTCCCCTGGCGGGAGAGGGTTAGGGTGAGGGGGCGTCCCTCAGTCACTGACAACCCACCAAGGAACCAACATGACCACACAATGGAACAAACCCCTGCCCACCGTCGCCGGCGAAACCAAGCCCTTCTGGGACTCCTGCCGCCGCGGCCAACTCGTCATCCAGCGCTGCGACGACTGCGGCGAATACCAGTGGTATCCCCGCGGCATCTGCGCCAACTGCTGGAGCGAAAACATCCAGTGGGTCCAGGCCTCGGGCCGCGGCACCGTCTGGACCTATACCATAACTCAGCAGAACCGCACCACCGGCTTCGCCGAAATGGTCCCCTACGTCCTGGCCCTGGTCGAACTGGAAGAGGGCGTCCGCATGTTCACCAACATAGTGGACTGCAATCCCCGCGACGTCCACATCGGCATGGCTGTGGAAGTGACTTTCCAGACCGCCACTCCCCAGATCACCATCCCCTATTTCAAACCTGCCGCCTGACCGCAAACCGCCCCCAGGATTTTGTCAATAGTGGTTCACTGCCTGAAAATATCAGCGTGAGTCCCGGTGCGTCGCAGGACAATGTTATCCCCGTCATCCTCCCACACCAGCAGCCAATCCGGCTCGATATGGCATTCCATCAAACCAGCCATATTCCCGGCGAGTCGGTGGGCTCGAAAATGCGCTTCCAGCGGTTCACCGGCCACCAACTTTTCAATCACATAACGGAGTAACTCAGGGTCTTTGCCACGCCTAGCCATCCTTCTGAGGTCGCGCCGGTACTGGGCTGAGGTGCGTAGGGTCCGCATCGTAAAAATCGGCCATCATCTGATCAACACTGTCGTAAATCGCCGTCTCTTCCTTGGATTCCTGCAGCGCTGCCAGTGTCTCTTCGTTGGGTATGCGGCCCGTGCGTAAGCAAAGCTCACAATGGTCAGCGATTAACTCGTAAAACCTCGCGACAGCATCTTCAGGCTCCAAGCCCATGATCGCGAAGTTCTGCTCCGCCTTGCGGACGACCTCAGGGTCAGGGTGTCTGGGAGCAGACTCCGTGGAAGGAACTTTTCTCTGGCTTGCCATGGTCCGTCTCCTTTCCCTATCCATTCTACTCTACTAGTTGCCCATAGGTCGGATTCACCCCCACGCCCGCAGCCGTATCTCCTCGCTGGTATCCATGTCCGCCTGCGCTTCATCCGGCTGGTCGTTGAACAGGTACGACAGCGAGCGCCGCGAGTAGTAGTTATCGTCCTCGGGATCCAGCCGGATCGCCTCCGTCAGATCGGAGATCGACTGCTCATACTCACCGACCTCATACCAGGACACGCCGCGGTTGAACCACGCATCCGCGCAGCCGGCGTCCAACTCAATGGCCGCCGTGTAATCGGCAATCGCCCGCTCGTACACCCCGTTGCGGCTGTACCGGTTGCCTCGATCCACGTACTCCTCGGCCGTCGTCGGCTCCGGCGGCTGCGTGAATTGCGGTCGCGCGTTGGTCATTGAGATAGCAGACTGGCAGTCCCGCGGGCGGGTGAGGCTACATCACCGACCGGACCAGCCCGCCGTCCACCAGCATCGTCGTGCCGGTGATATAGCTGGACCTTGACGATGCCAGGAACGCCACCAGGTAGGCCAGTTCCCGGGGCTCGCCGATGCGCTTGAGGGCCGTCTGTTCCGCCCGCTGCGCCAACGCGTCCTCAATGGGGATGCCCTGCGTCCGCGCCCGGTCCTCCACGTTCTCCATCATGCGCTCCGACATGATGCTGCCGGGGCAGACATTGTTGATCAGGATGTTCTCGTGCCCGATGTCGTCGGCCAGGTTCTTCATGAACCCGATCACGCCCATGCGTGTCGCCGCCGACAGCGCCAGGTTCGGGATCGGGGTGTACACCGTGCTCGCCAGGATGTTGATGATACGGCCGCCGCCCTGGGCCCGCAGGTGGGGCAATGCTTCCCGCGTCATTCGCGCGAAAAAGAACAGCGAGCGGTTCGCCGAGATCTGCCAAAGCTCCTCGGTGGAGTCCTGGGCGTAGGCTTGCGGCGGGCCGCCGGAATTGTTGATCATGATGTCCAGTTGACCGAAGTGCGACGCCGTGCCGGCCACCAGTTCCGCGATGGTTTCTTCCTTGTCCAGGTCGCCCGCGAACGTGTAGATCTCCGCCCCGGTGGCCGCGCGAATCTCGTCCGCAGCCCTTTCCAGGTCCGACGCCGTGCGGGCGCACATCGCCACACGCGCCCCCTCCTCGGCCAGCACCTCCGAGCATGCCCTGCCAAGGCCCTTGCTCGCGCCGCCCACTATCGCAACTTTGCCATTCAGTTCCAGGTCCATTGCCCGCCTCCTCAAATGCTGCCGCCGATTATAACAGCCGCCGTTCCGGTATCGACATCGACAGTCGCAAGCCGGCCAATCCGTACGTGCCCGCGCGCCCGTTGGTGTACAATCCGAACCGTCATGGCGCTTCCTGAATCCGACCTGATCGAGATCGAGTCCGCCGCCGTCGAGTTCGCACGCGGGGCCGGCGATCTGCTCGCCGGTTATTTCGGCAGGACCATCAGCGTTGAATACAAGGACCGGGCCCAACAGGATCCCGTGACCGCCGCCGACAAGGAAACCCAGGCCTACCTCGAACGACGCATTGCCGAGCGGTTCCCCACCCACGGGATTCTTGGCGAGGAGGATGACGCCACCGCCGACGGCGACCGGGTCGCGCCGGATTTCCTGTGGGTGCTGGATCCATTGGACGGCACGACCAATTTCATGAACGGCCTTCCGGTGTACGCATCGTCCATCGGAGTGCTTCGTCGTGGCGTTGCGGTGGCCGGCGCCGTGTACATCCCCTGGCCGGCGAACTCTGTAACGGGAAACACCGGCAGCGGCATCGTCGTACACTGCCGCTCCGGCGGCGGCGCCTTCGCTGACGGTGAGCCCATCACCGTGTATCAAACCGACAAGTTGCGCGGCGACCGGTTGGTGGGTCTGCCCGGTTCTTTCGGCGCATCAACCCGTGTGGGCAAGGGGCTCAAGGGCCAACCGCTTGGACAACTCCGCGTGACCGGCAGCATAGCCTACGAGCTGGCCATGACCGCCATGGGCGTGCTGCAGTTCGCCGTCATTGGGGCTCCCCGGATGTGGGATATGCTCGGCGGCGCGGTGGCGGTTCAGGAGGCCGGCGGCACCGTCATGACGCGCCTGTCCGGCCGCAGACAGTGGCACACCATGGAATCCCTGGTGCCCGCCTGGGACGAAAAACCGCCCACCATGGCCGACCTGCGGAAATGGGTGGCTCCTCTCGTGGCCGCCAACCCAACGCTGGCGCCGCTGATCGCCGACAACCTCCACCCGCGCCGCCGCCCGGTTCGGAGGGCGGTGCGCGGAATCAAAAAGGCGTTTTCAAAAAGGCAGGGGTGAATGATCATTCGCCCCCGCAGGGTGGTTGATGTTGGCGATGCTTTTGGTTGTGGTGATGCTCCTTGTTGTGGCGATGCTCCTTTGGTTGTTGCGGTTGATTGGGTTGGGGTTTTGGAGGTTCAGGGTGTCGGCGCTACGGTCGCAGAGCGTGTGGTGCGATATTGAGTCCTAGAGTCCCACGTGCTGACCGCCTTGGTTGATGAGGGGAGAACCCCTCACTTACTCTCTGCTCTGATGGGCAGAGAGACATGCGACCCTCGTGGAGCGGTGGAGACACCCGCCGTACTGGTCAAGGCCATGCTGCGGAATAAGACAGCCTCAGGCGCGAGCCAGCGATGCAATGGTCCGACTTGGTTGACCGTTTAGTCCTGAA
>JAJDXU010000457.1 GCA_022823105.1 Dehalococcoidia bacterium | reverse complement strand
ATCGGTAAGGTGCAACTCGATACGCAAGCAATACTGGTTCACGAGTTCGAGTGGATCTCAGAGGAACTCCGTAGACTTGACCTTGCTCTCGCTGGCTGTCTACGTCCACGGTCAACTGGTGGCAACGTAGATACGACCGAGTTTCGCCGGTGTCGAGATGCCTTCGCGGGGTTGCACCGTGGACTCCCATCCCGTCAGTTACCCGCACCTCGATCCGCAATGACGGCCGAGCAGTGGCTCACGGCTCGTCCAGATCGTACCCTCTCGTGGGACATCGCGACATTCAAGCGTTTGCTTCGCACGACCGGGCCGGCGGGCGTCGACCGTGCCGCAGGCTTGCCCGACTCCCTAGTAGGGCCCGAGGCTTGGTTGTCAGTAATGGAATCCCACGACGGTTTTATCATTCAGTACCCCGAGTTTGCCTCGCAGGACCCACTAATCGGCGAGCGTAATGAGTTTTCGACAGCGATGGCCGTGTGGCGGTCAGATTTAATCCGCTTCGCGGAAGAGATCAGGACAGAGTTGCGCGTGTATCGCGACGGCACACGGCCAACCGTGTTCTCGGAGCTCTTTGAGGAAGTGTGGAGTCGTGGGCGGTTGGCAAGTATTCTCTTGCGCGCGGTCGGAAGCCCTGCGGACATGTTGTGGAACTGTCTGGCTCCGGCTGGCGAGGCGCATTGTGAAAGACTGGAGTCTTTGGCATCGTCAGATTACGTCCGCGATGTCCTAGTCGACACACCGGAATTCACCCAGTTGGCGCGGGACCTAGCCATCAGAGGCGCGCATTTGCGGCATTGGATTGCCTTGGCGTTCCGCGATGCCATCGGACGGTCGGAAGCGGCCACGGCTCTTGCTGCGGGTTGGGTTGCAGTTCCAGATCTGCTGCAGGTTGTGCAGACAAGAGACCTCCGAGTGGCGTCTTGGCCGGACTTTGTCGACCAGGTTGATTCCGCAATCGACCAGCTGAAAGATGTACTACAGTCCGAGGAGCTCAGCGCTGAAGCGTCGGCGGAATTCCGCCATCCGGTACTCACAGTGCGGCGGTTTCCGGGCCTTGGCGACGTCCCGCTCGCGGAGGCCGCGGCTCCGTGACCTCGGGTGTCGCGACAGCCACCGCCGAATCCGGGGCGACTTTGTGCGTACTTGTGATTGTCCAAGGATGGGGTGGATGTAACCAGCCCGTGGCGTGTCTCGCCGTCGATGCGATCGAGGAACTTCTCGAACTCCGGACGGACTGATGGCGGCGGGGTCGACAGCAGTCGACACCACGCGAAATGCCCGCAAGGGGTCGAGGCGCGTGGCGCGGTAGGGGGCGGGGTAACCCGCCGCGCTGCGAAGCGGGCCGATTCGGGATGCATCTTGTGGCCGCGTCGGCCTTGGTGCCGGTGAGCGAGGCGGCGGCCCGGAGATGCGGGGAAAGAACAGAAGGTTACGACAGCAGGAGGGCGCCCACTGGGCGCGGGGCCGACGGGCAGGCGTCGGTCGGCGCTCGACCTACAAGGAGGGATGCGGTGAGGAGACCGAGGGTCGTTAGTTGGCACGGACGAGAAGGGACGTTTTTGGAAATGAAGATGCAAAGGTTTAGTGGTGGCCCACACGGTAGTCACCGCCGCAGCTCGGCTAACATGCGCAAGTTGATGGCAGCGACGTTGCATGCCGTCGTACTGTTGTTGGTGGCAGTTGGTGCGTCGCGCGGCCAAGACTTCGGTTTCGCCACGTCCGTCAGCATTCCTGACGGTGAGACTTACAGCATTGATGCGGCAACCATGCAACGTGGAGCACTGGTAGAGCAGCCGTACTTTATCGAAGATCTGCACATGGGCGACGGCGCGACACTTGTGGTGCGTGGTGGGGCGGGGTTTAGTGTTACAATGGCAATCGGAACGCTGACTACAACGGGGCCCGCAACGATTCGATTTGAGCCTTTTGAACCGTACGACACGAAAGCAGTGATGATTGGGCGGCTCTGGCTACTGGATGGCGGCAGTTGTTTGTCCGATCCGTTAAGCATAGATGGAGCGGCGCAAGGTGGACCACAACTGCTTCCTGCTGGATATTACGGCGGGCAAGTATTGTTTGATCCGCCGACACCTCCTACGTCGGGTTACTTGGATGGGCACGGGATGTCGTTAGACATTGATTTCCTGTTGGGTTATTCGGTGCTGGATTTTGTTGAGCGGGTCGCCGTTGCGGGTGGAATTGGGGCGAATTTAATCCGCGTGCTAACCAATGGCCATGCGGGTACTGACGGGCGTGGTGACAACGACGTTGGGTGGTGGGCGAATCGGAATGGCAGAAATGGGGGCGACGGAGGGGATGTGCAGTTGCGGTTTATTTTGGAAGCGGACGATGTCATGCAAGCTGGGTTTGGGAACGGTTATTTTCGGTCGCGGGAAATCCTTGCGGAAAATTGGAGTGTCTATGGCGGAATATTGGGAATTGACGTGCATGCGGGCGGTGGCGCCGGCGGAAGGGGAAGAGCTCGGGGTAGTAGGAACGGCGAAAAGGGCGATGATGGCGAGATCGTATTGCAGACGCTGAGTGATCTTGAGTGGCTCGATGTCGAATGGCGGCTATTTGGCGCGCTGAGCGAGCTGATTAGGGGGGGGGGTCGGAGATTGTGGGGCGGGCAACAACGCGACTCTTGGTACCATTCGACGCGATGCGGACTTGGGTGAAGAGAATGCGGAGCTGGACGCACTAATTAGATTTTATGAGGAGACAGGCGGCGCGGGATGGAGGGAGAAGGCGGGTTGGGGAAGGAGAGGCGCAAGAAGAGGAGCGTACGGCGTTGTCAATGACCGGGGCGGGCGGGTTGCGTGGCTCGAGCTTGGGGATAATGGAGTGAGCGGGACGATTCCCGATTTCTTGGGGCGGTTGACGAACTTGAGGAGATTGAGCCTGCCATCCAACAACTTGAGGGCTGCTATTCCAGCTACGCTGGGCAACCTGGCAAATTTGAGGGAGTTGAACCTTTCAAGCAATGAGCTCAGCGGCCCGATTCCGAGTAGTTTGGGTGGCCTGGAAAATGTGATAACGTTGAGTCTCTCGGGCAACAAGCTGAGCGGAGCCATTCCGAGCGAACTTGGGAACTTGCGTAACTTGAGCGTATTGTCTCTTGGGGACAACGCGCTCAGCGGGCGGATTCCCGAGGAGCTTGGGAGCTTGACGAACTTGACTTGGCTGAGCCTGTCGGACAACGCATTGAGTGGAGGCATCCCCGCATCTCTTGGAAACTTGACCGGCTTGACGGCACTGTTTCTCCACGGCAATGTCCTGAGCGGGCCGGTACCTGCAGAGCTGGGGAATTTGGCTCGCTTGGGGGCGCTGTCGCTAGATGATGACACGGGGCTCTGTCTCACAAGGGAGTTGGCGGGGGCGCCGTTCGGGCGACTGGCGAGAGCCGACGGCGTGGCGGTTTGTGGTGCGCCGACGGTTTCGTTTGGCAAGGCGACATACGTGGCCCCGGTTGGAGGTGCGGCGGAATTGGCTCTTCTTTTGAGCCGCGGAGTCGACCGGGAAGTTACCGTACAGCTGGTTGGGGATCCGGGGGGCGGCCTGACGGATGCGGGCTACAGGCTGGAGGCGGCTAGTCCGGCGCGCATCACGGCAAATGCGACCCGTCCATGGTTGCTGGACTTGACGGTGCCGGCGAACACGAGGCGCGCCACGTTGACGGTTGACGTGGTGGATGGCGTAGACGTCAGCGGAGGGGCCTCACTATACGTCGGGATCGTGGAGGAGTGGTTGTCGGCGGACTTGAACGTAGGTGAGCGATCTTTCACAGAGGTGGCGGTGGTGCGGGAAAGAAGCGCAGGTGTGGCGGGAGGGCCCTCCGGAGTGAGGTAAACACGAGAATCGCGCGCACAAGGACGATCGGGGTCGACCTGGGGCGACTGGATGTCGTAGACTCGAAGGCATGTCGCGTCGTGACGACATGGCCGGGAAACCGTTTGCGTCACGCTGTTTTTCTCCAGCGGGTGGAAGTCCCGGCTCGGTAAGCGTTGGAGCGTCGAGTGGAGGTTGAGGGCGCACGTGTCGATACGTGCACTCGAGCGGGAGCACGACCGCCAGAACCCCGAGGGTTGACCCCGCCGAACTGTCCACCGGCGAGGATGAGCGCAGAGACCTCGGCCATGCATCGCAGCCCGCGCGCCGGACCATGCCCGACCACGCCCTCAGACTCCTCGCTGCGCCCCTGTCAATTCGGGGGCTTGGCGGAGTCGGTGCCAACTTCAACAGTGCGCGATCGCCCGCCGACGCCGGCCGCCCATGCCCTCCGGTGCCTCGCGACGGCCGCCACAGTCGCCGTCGGCCTGCTGCCACGCCCGGCACCGCCGCAGCCAGCTCTCCCCTACGCCAGCCTGGCGCCGCCGCCCGCCGGGGGCCAGCCCGAGCCCGCGTGCGGCACCCCGGCCCTCGTCGCCCTCCAGCGGGCCTCGGCGTTCGCGCCACTCGGGTCGAACCGCTTCGCGCACACGGGAGCGTCCGACGGGCAACCGCTCTGGTACGATCAGAACCCCCGGTTGCTGCACGCGGCGCACACCGGCGGGCTTGCCCTTGACAACCTCCTGGTCCTGGGCGACGTCGAGACCCTGAACTTCGAGCGCTGGTCCGACCGCTCCGGCACCGTCCCGGAGACTTGGCACCGAACCGGCACGACTGCCGTCGAGGGGTGGCTCATCAGCATCTTCAACCCGCGGTGGACCGCCGCCGAGCTGTGGGACGCCGTCCGCGCGCGGACGCGGGGGTTCGACTCCCCGTATGTCCACTTCGGACGGCTGACCGTCCCGTCGCCCGACCATGACGAAGGCCGCGCCTTCGGGATTGTACTGAACTGGACGCCGCTGAACCTGCCGCCAGCGCAGTTGACGCGCATCGACGCCGACACCCAGTACGCCAGCCACGTCGTCAACCTCGTCGTACCCGGGTTCGGCGACCGCCGACTGTCGGCTGGCGATTACGGGTACGACCTCGCCGACGCCGCGAGGCGGTTTTACCGCCACTTCAAGGACGACTACGAGTCGATCGCCTTCGTCTCTCGACAGCTCCACGTCGTGCCGTACAACGCGTTCCACCTGAACGTGCGCAATCCGATCGCGGGCCTCGGCGATCTCCCTGTGTTCGACAACTCCGCTGCCTACGGGAGCGCCGGCGTGCTCCGTTCCGTCGAGTTCTACCCGTCGGCCCGGTTCGCGGCGACGAGCACCTCGAACCACCAGATCGCCCAACAGTGGGTCGACTACTGGAACTGGTCGGCCG
>JAJDXU010000022.1 GCA_022823105.1 Dehalococcoidia bacterium | reverse complement strand
ATCGTGGGGCTGGGCCAGATCGGGCGGGAGATCGCCAAGCGAGCCCGCGGGTTCGACATGGACATCATCTACCACTCGCGCACCCGTTACCCCAACGTGGAAGCCCAATACGGCCTGCGCTACACCGAGTTCCCGGAGCTGTTGGCTCAGGCCGACTTCGTCGTTCTCAGCGTGCCGCTGACGCCGCAGACTCACCACCTCATCAGCGGGCCGCAACTGGCCATGATGAAACCCTCGGCCATCCTCATCAACGTGTCGCGCGGGCCGGTGGCGGATCCGGCGGCGCTCTACGAAGCGCTGCGCGACGGGCAGATCGCCCGCGCCGCCCTGGACGTGACGTCGCCCGAACCCATCTCAATCGACGACCCGCTGCTGACCCTGGACAACCTGGTGATCACCCCCCACATCGGGAGCGCGGCATTGCCCACCCGCCTGAATACCATGAAGCTGGCCGCCCGAAACCTGGTCGCAGGCTTGCAGGGCCAGCCCATGGAAGCCTGCGCCAACCCCGAGGCATTGGCATGATCAAGGTAGTCTGTTGGAATATCGGCAGAACCCACAAGCCGCTGGAAGAGTTGCTGGAAACGGATGCCGATGCAGACGTGGCGTTGTTGCAGGAAGTCCACCCCGGCGGGTACGAATGGCTGAAGACGGCGAAGGAAGGGGTTGCAGTCAGCCCACAGGAACCTTGGGAGCCTTGGGACTGTTATGACCGCTGGCCGCTGGTGGTGAAACTGTCAGACAGAGTGGAGGTGGAATGGTTCAGGCAGACCATCCCCACTCGATGGGTCGAAGCCAACGAGATAGCGGTGAGCGGCGTAGGTACCATCGCCGTCGCCAGAGTGTCTTGGAAGGACGGTGGCGAACCCTTGATTGCTGTGTCAATGTACGCGCGCTGGTACGAGCCAAAACCAACGGATGGGACTGGCTGGTTTTATTCAGATGCCTCAACGCATCGCATAATCACCGACCTGACGGTATTCATAAACTCTCCGGTGTTCAGCGGCTACGAAGACAATCCAAACCACCGCATCCTCGCCGCCGGCGACCTCAATATGGATTTTGACTTTGGGCAGGGAACACACCCTGCCGCTCGTCGTGCCAATACTATCTTCGACCGCATGAGCGCTCTGGGCCTGGAATACATGGGTCCGCAGCACCCCAATGGCCGGTGCGCCGATCCCGCACCGGATCACCTGCCCGCGGATACCCGCAATGTGGTCACCTACCGCCCAGGCAACTCGCCGGATACGGCCAGGCTGCAACTGGACCACGTCTTCGCATCTCGCGGTTTTCACGAAAGCGTCCGAACCCGCGCCGTGAACGGTGTGGACGAATGGGGTTCCAGCGACCATTGCCGAATCCTCATTGAAGTCGGGGTCTGAACCGGCAAACAACGAAAAACCCCGCCGGTGCGCGCCGACGGGGCCCTGTTTCAACCATGCAGCGGCCGATTAGCCCGGATTGTGCCGCTCCACGAACTCAACGATACGCGAGTCCAGACCGCCCTTCTGGTCGTCCAGGACGCCGGCGTCGGCATACGCCACGGCCAGGTGCGCGTCCCGCTGAATATCTTCCCAGTCGGTCTCCAGCTCGAACTCGTCTCTCAGCTCTTCAAATAGCCGGTCCAGCGAATCCTTGTCGAACATATCGGTTTGTTACCTCCTCCGGTTTGTTAGCGGCCTGGCTGTTCCCCTGCCACCGCCAACGGTAGTCGCTCCGACCGTCCGAGTCGCGGGTCCGTTCAGGGCGCGGACAGCCCACCAGTAGCGACTATGGCAGCGTGGGCTATCTTACTCTCATTCAACGCCGCCTGCAATCCCCTGCCCGTGCGAGGCAAACCCGCTTTGGCGAAACCATAAAAAAACCTCGCGCCTGCCGGGAACTCTGCTGCAAAAGCTCCCTATTCGTCCCCCTCGCTGATGACGGCCGGTTCTGCGACGGCTCCGGACGCCGCTCTGCCGCTCCTCGTATTGGCCCAGTAGGCCAGCACGATGAGCGCCGGCATCGCCAGTATGATGATGCCGATGATGATCACCACCGTCAGCTCGGTGAACCCCAGCGTGCCCAGCAGAATGTGGCTCAGGGCGGTCATGATCCAGCCCAGCAGCGTCGGGTCAGCCTCCCCGTGATGGAGGCCCGCCGCCAGCAGAACAACGCTCAAAAACGCGCCCATCATCTTTGCCTCTTGCCGTTAACGCTCATATTGCGGAACGGGCGATTCCAGAGGGGCCGGCCGGACCATGAAACCTGGCTCTACGGTCCGCAGGGGCAGGTTTGAAACCTGCCCCTGCCTGTCCAATTCCCTGCGCTTAGTACGGCCGTGTCACGCCCCCGACGCCCGCGCCGGCCGTGGCCAGTTGCGGCGACGGAGCCGTGTTGTACCGTCCCGAATAGTGGTACTCGTTGATGCTGAAAGCCATGATCGTCGCCGGTATCAGCGTCAGGCCCGCGATCAGGAACGGCCAGAAGTAGCTCTCGTTGAACCACACGTAGGCATAGCCGGCGAACTGGATGCTGAAGAACGAGCCGATCTGGTGCGCGAAGAACACCCATCCGCTGATGGTGCCCAATGCCCGGAACCCGTACACGTCCGCCGTCAGCGTGGATGTCAGCGGCACGCTGGCCACCCAGGACATTCCAGACAGCAGCGCGAACATGATGAGCCCCAGCATCCCATGACCGAACAGCGGCAGGAACACCAGGCACATGAACGCCACGCAGCGCGTCGCGTACACCACCGCCAGCACGTTCTTGCGCCGCATCCGGTCTCCGAGGAACCCGGTGATGATGACGCCGGCCGCGTTCAGGCCGGTCATCACGCCGAACACCAGCCCCGCAAACACCTTTTCGTCCCAGACGCCACCCAGGAAGTTCACCTGCGCCGGCAATACGTCCTCGGCATACGGTATGAAGTGGATGCTCAACAGGCCGGTGGTGATGCCGCACACCACGTACGCTCCGGAGAGTTGCCACATGGGCGCCGTCTTGAAGCACTTGCGCCAACTGTCCACCTCGTAGGCACCCGTGGCCCGCTGCTGCGGCGCGCCTCCGCTGTCGGTGGGTGGATCGGGGTCGCCGTCGGGGTTCAGGCCCATATCCGCCGGGCTCGGCCGGAGGAAGAACACCGCCAGCGGCGCGGCCGCGAACACCACAATCATGCCCAGCAGGAACCACACAGTCCTCCAGCCCGCCAGCGTGGTGTCGCCCCACGTGATTCCTGACGAGTCGATCACGCCCATCAGGTACGCGGCGAACGGGATAGTCAGCAACCCGCCGATGGACGTTCCGCAGGCTGCCAGAGCCGTCGCCTTGCTGCGCTTGCGCCGGAACCACCGCACCACCAGCGCCAGCATGTTGGTGATCGACGCCGCGCTCAGGCAGGTGTTGACAACAATGGAAAACACCACGATGAACCAGAGCAGGTCCAGCGGTATGTTCACGAATCCCAGGGGAAGCGTGGCCTCAAGATCCTTGATGAACGCCAGGCTCATGATGGCCAGGCCCATGATCACCAGGCCGAAGCCGAACACCTTGCGCGGTCCATACTTGTCGAACAGCGCGCCCATGATGGGCTGCATCGCGCCGTTGAGCAGGAACCCGATGGAACCCACCCACGAGATGTCGGCGCGGTTCCAGCCGAACGTCGGCTCCATCTCGGTTACGAACAGGCCGAACCCCTGCCGTCCCGGGATGGACAGGAACGCCACGAAGAAGCAGGTTGCGACGATGTACCATCCGAAGTACAGCGACCCGCCCACTTGCGCTGCGGATTTGCTAGTCATAGGCCCCCTTGCCGCGCCGGTTCCGTATCCATGCCACGGCAACCGACACGCGTCGTGCAATAATATCAGCCCGCCGCTATTGCCGCCACCGCCGATGCATCCTCACGCGTACCCGCTTTGCAATTGCGTGGTGAGAGGACAGAAAGGTCGATTTCCCGCTCATTTCCCCTCATTTCTGCTCACTCCAGTAGGGGATTGGGCGGGTGGTGGGGCTGAATGGGGGGCCGATGGCAGGGTTTTGGCGGCGTTTTTGGCGGTATTGGCAGGCAAGTGAGAGGGGTTTGGGGGAGCGAGGTTCGCGGTGTTGGGACGTGGGCATTGGGTCGGCCCTCGCAGGTCCGGGCGGCGGGTTGGAATTGGGGCGCTGAGTAATATGGTACGGATGGTGGAAGGGTTAGAGCAAGGGGGAAGTGTCACCGAGGGCGGGGACGTCTGAACCGGGAGGTTTTGGGGGAATTGGGTGATTATGGAGGGCGATAGCAGGTCTTTTTTGCCACCAAAGGCGGGTGAATCACAAAAAGTTGGGCGTTTTGGCGCCGACGGGAATGACTATGCCACCTGGATTGGAGCGGCCGGGGCCCTCGCAGGGACAGGTTGCGCAAAGCGGGTACGCGTGAGCCGATATATCGCCCTGACGTCAGGAAAGGCGACGGCGCTATGGCTACAATTTGTTATACTGCTTTCGTATCCGTCCGTATTTACGGCTCGTTTGGAAAATATGATGAGTACTCCTGAACAGGACCGGGACTTCATAAGGATGAGGCACCTGGCCCAACAAAGCGAACAAACCGCGCGGAGCATGGGCCAGAACCATCCGGTTGGTTCACCCGAAGATGCTACGTCAGAGTTTGCGATCAACCAGGCCGAGCTCAACCAGATTATGGTCAGGACCTTCACCACTATCAACGGGCGATTGGAAGTAATGTCGGACCAGATTGGGGACCTAAATGACCAGCAAAAGGCCATGAGCGGCGAGCAAAAGGCCATGAGCGACCAACTAAAAGCCATGAGCGACGAGCAAAAGGCCATGCGCGATGAGCAAAAGGCCATGCGCGGCGAGCAAAAGGCCATGCGCAACCAGCAGGAAGCTATGCTTGACGACATCGCAGCCATCAAACGCCGTCAAGACACCATGTCCAATGACATCGGCCAAGTGAAAGGCGGTCATGCCCGAGCGGAAGTGGCGCAAGAAGCCGGCGTCATCGCTCTCGATATGGGGTTGGGATACGTCGACAACGTACCAAAACTCCAATTGGCCAAGTGGGCCCAAGAGAACTCTAACAGTGGCATTGATCCATCGGATCTGAGGAGTTTTCGCGAAGCCGACCTGGTGGTGGAGGCAACCGATGGTCCTGACACCGTATATATTGCGGTAGAAGTGTCATTCACTGCAAACCAGAGAGATGTTGATCGAGCCCAGCGGAATGCGGAATTTTTGGAGCGATTCACAGGCCGCCGGGCACGAGCCGCTATCGCCAGCGTCAAGAACGACGATTACGTTGACGAACAGGTTGATAAGAATCTGGTGCACTGGCACAGAATTGAGCGGCGCTCTTTGGAGCCCGATTAGACGGTACAGGCCCGCAAGGTTGGCGTCTCTCGACTTACTCAAGCGGCTCTCGTGCGAGGGCCGCTTGGGATTTAAGAACCGCCTTGAAGTTGCGTTCCGGTTGCTATAATGCGGCGATTATGATCACTCGTCGCCCGGTACTCGCCGCCGCTGTCATCGTAACACTCGTGCTGGTCGCCTGCGCGCCCGCATCTCCGGAGGCCGGCGACGCGGAAGCCACCCTGACCGTTTTCGCCGCCGCGTCCCTGGCCGAGTCATTCCAGGCGCTGGCGGACGCTTACGAAACCGAAAATCCCGATACCAGCATCGCCTTCAACTTCGCCGGCAGCCAGACCTTGCGGACACAACTGGAACACGGCGCGGAGGCCGACATATTTGCATCCGCCAACTGGGAGCACATGGCATCGGCAAGAGAGGCCGGGCTCCTGGGCAACGCTCCCGAGTATTTCGCCGCCAACCGCCTGGCCGTCATCACCCCCGCAGGCTCCGACGCCGTGAAGAGTCTGGACGACCTTGCCCGCCCCGGCGTCAGCATCGCCATCGCCTCCGAGGAGGTGCCGGCCGGAGCCTACGCCCGCGACACCTTCGATCTGATGTCCCGGGACGACGCCTACCCCCACGACTTTGCGGCCGCCGTGATGTCGAACGTAGTCACCAACGAGACCAGCGTGCGCGGAGTGGCGCAGAAGGTGGCCCTCGGCGAGGTGGATGCTGGCATCGTTTACGAAACCGACGCTGAGGCGGCCCAGTATGCCAATGCCGTCGCAGTGCTGGAAATCCCGTTGCAATACAACCCAGCCGCCCAGTACCCCATCGCCGCGCTGTCAACGAGCGACCGGCTCGAGGGTGCACTGGAATTCATCCGGTTCATCCAGGGCGATTCCGGTCAGGCAATCCTCCGGGAATTCGGATTCGTGCCTCCTGCCAACGTCGCCTGCCCGTGCCACGCCGGCTCTCCTTCCTGACCGCCGAAACCCGGGTGAGCCAACTCGATGATGTTCCTGTTTGCGGGCAACGGTAACCGGGGGGTCTCGCTCGGCGCGCTGGCCCCGGCCGGAGTGGCCGCCACCGTCATCTACGTCCTTTTCATCGGCCTGCCCATACTGGCGTTGCTGGTGCGTTCCGGCCAGCAGGAAGGCTTCCTGGCCGGCCTGACCGGGCCGCTGGTCCTCCAGGCCCTGCAGCTCACTGTTGTCACCAGCGTCATCAGCCTGGTGATCGTGGTGATCGTCGGCACTCCGTTCGCGCTGCTCCTCGCGCGCCAGGGACCCACCAGCAGGCTGCTGCGGATCATTGATACCTTCGTGGAATTGCCCATAGTCCTCCCGCCCGTCGTCGCCGGCGTGGCCATGCTCATGGCCTTCGGACGCAACGGACTGCTGGGGTCAGCCCTCTCCTCCTTCGGCATCGCGATACCCTTCACAACAGTGGCCGTCATATTCGCCCAGATCTTCGTCGCCGCTCCGTTCTATATCCGGTCGGCCCGCATCGGGTTCGCCGGCGTGGACCCGGCCTACGAAGAGGTATCCCAGACCCTGGGCGTCTCGCCGCTGCAAACGTTCTGGCGCCTCACCCTGCCCATGGCGCGACCGTCCCTGCTCACCGGAGCGACGCTGGCGTGGGCGCGGGCCGTGTCCGAGTTCGGCGCCACCATCATGTTTGCCGGCAACCTGACGGGGCGTACGCAGACGATGCCCCTGGCCATCATGACCACCATGGAATCCAGCCTGGGAGCCGCCCTGGCGCTGGCCGCGCTGATGCTGGCAATGTCGGCCCTGTCCCTCGCCCTGCTGAGCCTGCTGGTCCGGCGCCGGCAGGAGTCGCTGCCATGACCGATCCCGCGGCCGGAGGACACTTCAGCGTCAGCATCGGCGGCTTTCGGGCGTCGCTGGAATTCGCGGTTGCGGCCGGCGATGTGCTGGTCCTGTTCGGCCCGTCCGGGGCCGGCAAGACCACCGCCCTCAGGACCATCGCCGGCCTGGTGCGACCCGACTCGGGCCTCATCGAAATCGCCGGCCGAACAGTGTATGAAGCCGACGAAAGTGGCACACACGTCTGGGCGCCGCCCCATCTGCGTCGGGTCGGATACGTCACCCAACAGAACCACCTGTTCCCTCACCTGACGGTGGCCCAGAACATCGCGTATGGCCTCCCCGACCGCGGCCGCGATGCCGCCCGCCAGCGGGTGTCTCATCTCATCGATCGTCTGCGACTGGTTGGCCTGGAGGATCGCGGAGTGTCGCAACTCTCGGGCGGACAGCAACAGCGCACGGCCCTGGCCCGGGCGCTCGCTCCTTCACCGGATCTGCTGCTGCTGGACGAACCGTTCAGCTCGCTGGACATGGAACTGCGCCGTTCGCTGGGAGCCGAATTGCGCGCAACCGTCCGCGAGCTTCGCGTGCCGGTCGTGATGGTCACCCACAGCCGCGAGGAGGCGCTGGCCCTGGGCGACGCCGTGCAGGTCATCGACTCCGGAGAAACCGTGGCCCAGGGTCCTCCGCTGTCCGTCCTGGAACAGCCCGGCCAGGGCCAGGTGGCGCGGCTGGTGGGCGTGGAAAACCTGCTCCGGATGCGCGTCGCCGCCCGCCTGCCCCAGGATGGGACCATGGTGTGCGAGGCCGGCGAACGTTCCCTGGAAACTCCGCTGGCTGACGGTTGCGCCGTCGGCGATGCCGTCACCGTGGGCATTCGTGCCTCCGACATCATCCTCGCCACCGGGCCTCTGCCCCAATCGTCGGCGCGCAACACTTGGTCCGGCGTGGTCACGGCGGTCGATCTGCGCCCGCCGGGTTACGAAGTCGCCCTGGACTGCGAGGGAACCGTGCTGCGCTGCCATATCACCGGAGCGTCGCTGGAGGCGATGGGCATCACCAATGGCCTCCCGCTGTGGGCGATCTTCAAGGCGTCGTCCTGTTTCCTGCTCAGCGAATGAACCCGCGGACAATTGCCCTTGCCACGCCGCAGAATCCGTGGCAATCTCCGTGACCGGCATATTTGCGGCAACTCCCAGGAGGATCATCACGGATGGCCGGATACAAAGGAATTCTGTTCGATATGGACGGCGTGCTCGTCGATAGTGAGCCCCTGTTCCACAAGGCGGTCAACATCATGGTTGAACGCTGCGGCGCAGACCCCATAACCGAGGAAGAAAACAACCGCTACCTGCTGGGCACGACGGTTGAAGAGACCTGGATCCGGGTCAAGGAACTGCGCGATGTTCCGCAGACTCCGGCCGAGTTGCTGGACGGCTACAACGAGGTCGTCAAGGAGGTTCTGCGGTCCGATCTGACGCCGCGGCCAGGCGTCCGCGAACTCATCGCCGAGGCGCAGCGCCGCGGTTTGCCCGTCGCAGTCGCATCGTCATCGTTGCGCGAATGGGTCGATCTGAAGCTGTCGGTGATCGGACTGACCGATGCGTTTCCCGTCCGCCTGGGCGGCGACGACATCGAGAATGGCAAACCCGCCCCCGACATCTATATCAAGGCTGCCCGACTCATTGGACTGGAAGCCACGCAGTGCATCGCCATTGAGGACTCGCCCATCGGGCTCGCGGCGGCCTCAGGCTCCGGCGCATACACGATCTGCACGCTGACGGATTCCACCCGCCACCTGGACCTCTCAGCTGCCGACGTGATAATCGAAAACCTGGAGGAGTTCGACTTCGGATTGTTGGCGGACGGTCCCTAACCTCGCCGGCGCCGTCGCAGCCCCGGGATTCCTGGGAAGGTTCGATCCTGCAATACCCATTGCAGCCGTTGCATCAGCGCCCGCGCTTCCTCGGCGTCCAGCAGGGTCAACAACTCCGCCACGTCGCCGGTTGGCACCAGCATTTCGCCGCAGAGCCGGCTCAGCGGTTCCAGCAATTGCTCGGGTATCGGTTCTTCGCCGAAGTCCCAGATCACGGTTCGGATCTTGGTGTCCGCGTGGAACGTCAACCCCTGGTCGATGCCCCACAGTTTGCCGTCGTATCCCCGCAGCACGTGGTTCGCCTTGCGGTCGGTGTTGTTGGCGACCAGATCGAAGCAGCACATCATCCTTAGCTGGTCTGCGTCGGACTCGTCTAGGCTGTCCCTGAAGATCGTGTAGTAGTTCTCCTTGGGGTCGTGGTCGACGAACAGCTGCGCTGATCCGATGCCGTGGGGGCCGTCCCGGATCACGGTCAATGGGATGAAATCCCAGCCCAAGATGCGACTCAGCAGGTATGCCGCGCACTCGCGCTTGAACAGCGTTCCGCTGGGAAAATCCCAAAGGGGGATCTCGCCCTTGCGCGGTTTGTAAATGGCGTGCCCCTGGCGACCGTCCAACTCCAGCTCTGCCAGGAACGTATAGTTGGAACCGTGCGGCGTCAGTTCCCAGCTGAGAAACTCGCCGCGGGTTAGGAGATCAAGGTCGGAAGGTTCGGCTCCGGACACGAGCAAACTGCGCCGACATTGCGGCTAGCCTGTTTCGAACACCGCGTGTCCGTTGGCGCGGACGCACTGGTGGCCGTCCGGATCGATCGGCGCTCCGCACAGGAAACACGGCGGGCGTCCCGCCGCGCAGATGCGCAGAGCCTCATCGGCCAGGTTGGAGCACTGCGTCATCGTCATCCAGAAACTCACCGACGTCTGGGCTCCCGCGTCCGGATCGTCCTCGTCGCCTTCGAACGCGTGCAACACAAAGCAGTTGGCATCCTGGTCGTACTGCAACTGCATCTGGCGGGCGTGGAAATCCTGCTCCAATGGGTCTCCGCTCCATGGAGCCTCGCCCGGCGTGCTGGTCTTGGATTGGGCTGTTTCGCCAAGCTGCTGGACTGCCTGCTGCAGGTAGAGGCCCAGCTGGAGCAGTTGCTCTTTCTCAAGCCAGATGTATGACTGCGCTCGCCCGGCCTCGGCAACCAGCCGGAACGTGCGGCGGCCGGGGCGCCCGAAAGTTTCGGCCGTCACCGCCTGGGCGGCTCCCATCTTGTACCTTACCTCGCGCTCTGCCATGCCGTAATGATAGACGGCAACCAACATACTGGCAAGGGCCGCCGCCGTGGGCAGGATGGCCGGGCCTGATGTATCGCCGCTTGCAATCGTTGGGATCAAAACGGTCGCCGCGCCAGTCCAATGACGAAGTAAGTCTTTCGCTTCCCTTGACGATCCTGGAATTCTGCGAACCCGATCACCAATTCAGTGCGCAGTCTTCGACCGTGACCCGCCGTTGGACGCAAATGTGATGTCTCCGAGCCGGAGAAATCAGGGTGGGGTTCCTGAAAAGATTCACCCCGCGCCGTGGCTGCGACCCTCCGCTGATTCCACGCATCCCAGGCGGCATCGACTTCGGCTTGGCCCGCAGCGAATCCCCGTTTGTAATTCTCCCAGTACGCTGAGTGCCGGTTTCTTCGTCGGAACCACCTATAGAGTTTCATGGGCGGTACTCAAGCAGAAGAGGTTCCAGATGGTGATGTCCACGCCACATTCAACCGGAGTTGCGACTGTGCCCGGCTTCGACATCCGGCGGGGACTCCGTGAAAGGCTCGCCATTGGCCTCCGCCTCCATCCGCCGGCGGTTCCACTCGCGCCAAAGGGCGTTCGCTTCCTGCCGGCCTTCCTGTCGCTTTTTCTCCAAGTACAACCAGCCAAAAACCATACCGCTCCTTCCACCAGTATGGGGCTCGCCAAAATGCCGAGCGCGGCCTCAGCTGAACTGCACGTCAGCGTTCTAATCTCCGGATGAGCCGTTACGCGCGCTGGGCGGCGGTTCGGTGAACGCTCCGCCGTTGGCCTCGGCTTCCATTCGTCGTTGGTTCCATTCATCCCACTCGGCATTGGCCTCCGCGCGGCCGACGACCTCTCCCTCCTTCCGGCCTTCTTGACGGCCCTGCTCCCGGCCCTCCTCCCGGCCCTGTTCCCGGCCCTCCTCCCGGCCCTCCTGTCGCTTTTTCTCCAAGTACAACCAGCCAAAAACCATAACCGCTCCTTCCACCAGGATGGGACTCGCCAACACCCAGAACGCGGCGGCCCGTGTGGTGTCTCCAATGATCAGCGATGGCGCATCACGCCAACTCGGATTGGCCACATCAATGACGTGAACATAAACGTAGAAAATGAGCGTAACTGTCAATTTTCACCAACATTGACCCAGTAAAGGGGAAAAATCGCCAGGAGCATTGACCCACATTTTCAGGACCATTGACCCACCCTGGGAGCCAGAATCACGACCATTGGTGCATTTCGGAGGAGAGGTGCAACGATGGC
>JAJDXU010000174.1 GCA_022823105.1 Dehalococcoidia bacterium | reverse complement strand
GGCGCCGGCGATGGTCGCGCCCAGGCAACTCTGCCAGATGGCCTGCCGGATGCGGTCGTAATTCCGCGCTCCGTAGTTGTAGGCGGCCAGGGGGAGATAGGCCAGCGCGATGCCGATAAACGGGGCCAGCGCGAACTCCAGGACCGAATTGATCACGCCGAACAGGGCGATGTAACCGTCGCCGCCCTCGTAGCGGCTCAGGATGTTGTTGATCACGACGACGACAATCGAGCGGGCGGCCTCGATGATGAAGATGGGCAAACCCAACGCGACGATTTCGCGCATCAGCCCGAGGCGGGGACGCAATGCGTCGAACGAGACGCTGAGGGCGCTGGTTCCCGAAAGGTAGAACCACGCGACGTAGAGGACGGCCAATCCCTGCGCGAGCACGGTGGCCGCGGCGGCTCCGGTAATCCCCCAGCCGAACACCACGATGAACAGGGCGTCCAGGACCACGTTGGCGACTGCGCCGCCGGCCAGGACGATAGTAGCGGAGCCCGGCCGGCCCTCGGCCATGAACAGATTGTTGGCCATGATGGCGATCATTGTCAGGAAGCCGCCGGGCAGGATTATCACCAGGTACTCCCGGGCGTAGGGCGCGGTGTTGGCGGACGCGCCCATCAACGAGGTCAGTTCGTCCAGGTACAGCAACCCGGCGACGGTCATGACGAGGTAGATCGGCGCCAGAATCAAGAGGGACGAGCCGATCACGCGGGACGCCTGTCGAGTGTCGCGGGCGCCGAGGGCGCGGGACACGACGGACATGCCGCCGAGGCCGGGCAGGAGTCCGACGGCGACGGCGGCGATCTGGGCCGGAAACGCCGCCGACAACCCGCTCAGGGCGTCCACGCCGACGATATTTCCCACGAATGCTCGATCCACGATGCTATACAGGGCCATCACCACGATGGCGAACATCGGCGGCATTGACATTTGCAGCAGCAGAAACCACATGGGGGCGGTGCCCATGGTTTCAGCGCGGAGGGTTCGGGGTCGAGGCTCGGCCATAGTATTGGTGTCGTGGTGGTTGGATGTTCACGCGGGACAGGCCATAGATTATGCACCGCAGGCGGTCACGCGCAGGTAACGTGGCGGCGGATTTGAGCCAGGTTGGCTCTACCGCGGCGGGCGCGCCGTGGCGGTGGGACGGACGCAACATCAAGGAATTGGCGGAGGCGTTCGCGGGCTGTTGACGTGCGTTGACGGGGATGGCGACGTAGGGCAAAATGGACGGCGCGATGAAATTGCACGAATATCAAGCAAAGCAAATTTTCGCCGCCTATGGTATTCCGATTCCCAATGGGACGGTTGCGCGTACTCCTACGGAGACAGCAGAAGCCATCGCCACGTACGGTGGCAGGGGAGTGGTGAAGGCGCAGGTGCACGCCGGCGGGCGAGGCTTGGCGGGAGGCGTGAAAGTAGTCAGTTCAGCGCAGGAAGGAGAAGAGTTTGCCGCCGGTTTGCTGGGCTCGCAGTTGGTGACTCACCAGACCGACGCAAACGGGGTGCCGGTGGACCAGGTACTGGTGGAGGAGCTGGCCGACATCGGCGCCGAGATGTACGTGGCGATCACGATGGACCGCAACCACCGGGGGCCGGTGCTGATCGCCAGCGCGGCCGGGGGAATGTCCATCGAAGAGGTGGCTGCCAGCAACCCGGAGGCCATCATCACGGAGGCCGTGGAGCCGGGGCTGGGACTGATGCCGTATCAGTGCCGACGGGTGGCGGCCGGCCTGGGTATGTCGGGGACGACGGCGCGACAAGGCGCCGAGATATTGGGCGCGCTTTACCGGATCTTCATCGACAACGAATGCTCGCTGGTGGAGGTGAACCCGCTGATCGTTACGGGCGACGGCGGCGTGGTGGCCCTGGACGCAAAGATGGACGTGGAGGATGACGCGCTGTTCCGCCATGCCGACCTGCGGGAGTTGCGGGACCGGGCGCAGGAAGACCAGCTGGAGGCGAGGGCCGCAGACGACGACATCGCGTACGTAAGCCTGGACGGGAGCGTGGGCTGCCTTGTGAACGGCGCGGGCCTGGCGATGGCGACGCTGGACGTGGCGAACGCGGCGGGAGCGGCGCCGGCCAATTTCCTGGACGTCGGCGGCGGCGCGACCGAGGAGAAAGTCGCCACCGCCGTGGGAATCATCCTATCTGACCCCAAGGTGAGCCAGGTGCTGGTGAACATCTTCGGCGGGATATTGAGGTGCGACGTGGCGGCACGGGGCATCGTGATGGCCTTCGAGGAGCATCACGCGACGCAGCCCCTGGTGGTGCGAATGCTGGGCACCAATCTGGACGAGGGCAAGGAGATCCTGGCCCAATCGGGCCTGAACGTAACCTTCACCGACACGTTGACGGAAGCGGCAACCGCTCTTTCGGCTGGCGCGAGCGCAAGAGGCTGACGGAGCATGGGGATCCTACTGAACGAGCAATCCCGCATCCTGGTGCAGGGCATCACCGGCCGGGAGGGCAGTTTCCACGCTCGGGCGTGCAAGGCCTACGGCACGCAGGTGGTGGCCGGCGTTACGCCGGGGCGCGGCGGACAGATGTTTGACGACGTGGTGCCGGTTTTCGACTCCGTTGGTGAGGCGCTGCAGGAAACACAGGCGAACGTGGCCCTGATATTCGTGCCGCCGCCGTTCGCCGCAGACGCCATCGCCGAGTCGGTGGACGCGGGGGTGCCGCTGATAGCGTGCATCACCGAGGGCATACCGGTGCAGGACATGGTGGGGGTGTACCGCTACGTAATGGCGAACGGCGTAC
>JAJDXU010000421.1 GCA_022823105.1 Dehalococcoidia bacterium | reverse complement strand
CCTGATGGTGGGCCTGCAGCATACCCTCACCGGCGCCCTCACCAAAGAGGACAACGGCCGGGACGAGTACACCGTCGACGTTGACGGCGGCACGCAGTACATCATCGAGGTCAAGCACCCTCTCCAATACGTCCCGCCTGGGGTGGATACTGCCGAAACGCAACCCAGACAAATTCCCGGCTACCTGGTGGATCCCAGCATCCTCGAAATCTACGACGGCCAGGACCTGGACGTCCAGGTTCTCGACGAGCACGACCAGGGAGGTTTCGCACTGAATTGGGCGCGAGCGTTCTTCACGCCCGCAACAAGCGGAACCTACCGGATCGCCGTGGGCGCCGGAGCGCAGGACCGCAGCGGCCTGGGCGGTTACACCATCTCCATACGCGTCGACGACCATGCCGACGACTTCAGGACCGAACCCGACGTCGTGCTGCGGCCCGGCGAGTCCATCACCGCCAGCATCGACTCCGACCCGGCCCCGGGAGATCTGGGGCTGAACGAGTCGTACTGGGGAGCCCGTGGCATCGAGATGCTGGACGACCGGGACGTGATCAGGTTCGAAATCTCCGACGAGGGAACCTACCAGCTTGATGTCACAAACCAGCCCACGGGCGTCGGCATCCGCTACGTCTGGGACCACAAGGGCAACCTGTTTGCCTGGTCGCTGGATAATAACGATCAACCGGTTGCATCTGCGCAGTACGAATACGAACCGGGCGCCTACTACGTCGAGATCGGCACGCCGTTTGAGAGCGAGGGCAACACCGGCCAGTACACCCTGACCCTCGAGCTGGTACAGAATTAGCAATAGTCGCAATTGCGCCCCAACGCATCGGTACGCCTGGGCCGGCCGCTCTCCGCAGCCGGCCCGGGCATTTCGTTGCCCCTCATCATCACGCCTGTGTACAATGCCGGCATCGATTTCCCGCCATCGCATCGCACCCCAGGGAGGCGCCCCATGTACCAACGTCCCACCCTCAGCCTCAGCCAGGTCCGCAACGCCATGAACGCCATGCTGGACAAAGCCGAACAGGAACCCGACCGCCCGCTGGCCATCGCCATCGTTGACGCCGACGCCAAGCTGCTCAGCTACGCGCGCATGGACAACTGCCGCGCCCTGCCCCAGCGCATGGCCGTCAGCAAGGCCTACACCTCCGCCATGTCCGGCTCCGATTCCGACGCCTACGCCCAGCGCCTCAAGAACGAGGGCCGCAACATCGCCGATTTCGGCGACCCGCAACTCGTGGCCGTCCAGGGCGCCGTCGTCGTCCGCGACCCCGAAACCGACCTCGTCCTCGGGGCCATCGGCGTCAGCGGCCTCTCCGCCCAGGAGGACGAAGACCTCGCCCGTCTGGGAGCCCAGGCGTTGGGCCTGTAACAGTGCTCCCCATATCACGGTTTATTCTGGAGGTCAGACCATGACCGTCGTTGACCCTGCCGTTGCCGCGGCTGAGGAACCTGCTCGTCTTCCTGATGTCAGCAACCTGCTCATCCGCCGGCTGAAAATCAGCGGGATGCTGTCCTTCGGGTCGGAGGGGATTGACCTGCCGATGGAGCCGCTGAATGTGCTCATCGGGCCGAACGGCTCCGGCAAGTCCAACTTCATAGAGGCGCTGGCATTGCTGCGGGCTGCACCGCGAGATTTATCCGGGCCAGTGCGACGACGTGGCGGGATTCCGGAATGGCTTTGGAAAGGCGACGATGCGCCTGGCGTAGCTATCGTAGATGCAGTAATCAGCTACACGGATGGCACGATGCCATTACGCCATGTGTTGGAACTCGGCCAGCAGGGGGAACGTTTCGAGGTCAGAGACGAACGTATTGAAAACGAAGCTCCTAACTCCGGACAGATGGAACCGTACTTCTACTACCGGTACCAGAGAGGCAATCCGGTAATCAATGACTTCATCGACGAATTGGGCGGTCCCCGTAGGGAACGAAGACTCCGCAGGAGTACGGTATACCCCGAAGAATCCATATTGTCTCAAAGAGACGATCCTGACTTGTACCCGGAACTAGGATGGCTGCAAAAGCAATACCACCGCATCCAGATGTACCGGAATTGGGACTTTGGGCCGTCTGCTATACAACGTCAGTCGCCAAAGGCCGATGAACCAAGCACATTCTTGACTGAAAGGGCAGAAAATCTTGCGTTGGTGTTGTCAAGGCTCCGAGGAGACAGCAGGCAATTATTCGTCTCATCACTCCGCCAACTTTACGACGGCATTGAGGATTTTCAAGTGGAGGTCGGCGGGGGAAGGGCTGAGCTATTTGTAGTGGAGCGCGGTGCTGGGGAGAGATACATACCTGCCTCGCATTTGTCCGACGGCACGCTGCGCTACATGGCGCTGGCCGCCATCCTGCTGGACCCGGACCCCCCACCGCTGGTGGTGATCGAGGAGCCGGAATTGGGGCTGCACCCCGACGTGGTGTTGAGCATCGGCGAGATGATCATCAACGCATCCAAGCGGACGCAGTTGGTGATCACTACACATTCTCGGACGTTGATAGACGCATTGCATGACCATCCCTCGAATGTGGTCGTATGCGAAAAATATGACGGGGAATCCATTTTTGAGCGACTGGATCCAGAACCGTTGAAAAAATGGCTGGCGAAGTACAGTCTGGGCAATCTGTGGAGTGCGGGTGATTTGGGAGGAAACCGGTGGTGAAGGCCAAAATCTTCATAGAAGGTGGTAGCCCGGGGCAACTCTCCGATGCGATTTTCAAACAATCATGGCAAAAGTTTTTTCAGGCTGCCGGCCTGACCAGTCGCATGCCCGGCGTAGTACGCGGAACCAGCCGCAAAGAAACATTTGACAAATTCACGGACGCATTGTCGCGTCAAAACTCCCGAAAGAAGCCTCATGAAATGCTCTTACTTCTGGTGGACAGCGAAGGGCCGGTTGAAGCGGGACACAACGGCTGGCAACACCTGAAAGCCCGGCCTGAAGACAATTGGGACAAGCCACCAGACGCAGAGGACGACAGCGCTTTCCTGATGGTCCAATTCATGGAAACTTGGTTTTTAGCAGATCGCAATGCGCTGCATTCAGCATTCGGACAGGATTTCAATGAAAATGCGCTCAGAGCGTGGCCGGATCTGGAAACGGTTTCCAAAAACACCGTGCTGGATGCTCTCAAACGGGCTACCAATGATCGCTACGAAAAAGGCGACGTTTCGTTCCGTTTGCTGGCAACAATTGACCCCAATTTGGTAGCCGCGGCCTGCCCCCACGCCAAGGCCCTCCTCGAATACCTGCGAGGTCTATAATCCTCCCTAGCTTGATTACCATTCTCCCCCGGAGGCCCTCCCCATGCCCAACCCCCGCGCCGAATTCTCCCCCATCTTCGACCGGCCCAGGCTCACCCTGCCCGACGGCGCGAAGGTGGCCGTCTGGTTCATCATCAACGTCGAGGAGTGGGACATCAGCCAGCCCATGGCCCGCACCGTGCTGCCCTCGCCCCAGGGCGCGGCCGTCTCGCCCGACATCCCCAACTACTCCTGGTACGACTACGGGATGCGCGTGGGATTCTGGCGCATGAAGCGCATCCTGAACGACTTCAACCTCCCCTGCACCATCAGCCTCAACGCCGCCGTCTGCGAGGAATATCCCCAGATGGTCCAGTCCTGCCTGGACAGCGGATGGGAACTGCTGGGCCACGGCTACATCCAGCAGGTGCTCCACCGGGAACCCGACGAGCGCGCCACCATCCGCAAGACCATCGAGGTCATCCGCGAGTTCAGCGGCGCCGCCCCTCGCGGCTGGATGGGCCCCGGCTTGGCCGAAACATACGACACGCCGGACATCCTGGCCGAGGAGGGCATCGAGTACGTCGCCGACTGGGTCAACGACGATCAGCCCTACGAGCTGAAGGTCAAGTCCGGCCGGCTGGTTGCTCTCCCCTACACCGTCGAGCTCAACGACATACCCATCTACCTGGTGCAGCACCACTCGGCGCCCGAGCTGTTCCGCCGCGCCAAGGACTCCCTGGAAATCATGCTGGAGGAGGGCCAGGAAAACGCCCGCATCCTGTGCATCTCAATGCACCCCTACATCACCGGCGCGGCCCACCGCATCGGCCACTTCCGCCGCCTCGTCGAGTACATCACTCAGCAGGAGGGTGTAACCTTCTGGACCGGCAGCCAGATCCTCGACTGGTACAATGGGCAGGTGAGATAGGACGGATTCCGCCACTCAGCCAGCGTTGGGGTCAAGAAAAATGGTCGCCTCAAACTCAGCCACAACCATCACAATTTCTCTGCCGGCAGATCTGGCCGACGCAGCAAAGCGCATGGCGGATCAGGATGGCGATACCCTGGATGAATTCGTAGCCAACGCGCTCCGCCACGCCCGTAAAGAGCGCGCTCTCAAAGAACTCAAAAAGATACAGGAGTATGGACGCCAGCGGGCTGAAGACCTTGGTATCTACACGGAGGAAGACCTTTTCCGGTATCTGGAATCTTGAACGTCATTTACGACACCAACGTTTTCGTCTCGGGCTTCACCAGGCCGGAAGGCAGGGCATCCCAAGCGTTGATTGCAGTCGGAGTGGGCCACCACGATCTTTTCATTTCCAAGCCCATCATTGACGAATTGCTGAGAGTCCTGGAGGACAAATTCAATTGGAATCTCGCTAACCTGGCGATGGTTTCGAAATGGATACATCAAAACGCAACGTTGGTCGTTCCCACCGAAACCCTTCACATCCTTGCCGATGAACCGGATAACCGGATCCTCGAGTGCGCCTTGGCAGCAAATGCCGACCTCATCGTAACCGGCGACCGAGCCATGCTTGCGTTGGAGCTAATCCGCAACACTCGCATCGTTAGCCTCGCTGATTACCTTGATGCCGTTGATAACTCGTTGGCAAGTGGTTAACATCAACCCGAAACCCCGTTCATAACTCCCCGATCACAGCTCACATTCTCCCAACAACTTTACAGCCACAGATACCCTCATATCCCGCTGTAATCTTGTCAACGCAGACCTCAAATCTATCACCGCGTATGCCCACTCGTTATCAACAGCAATCCGCGCTAACCCAAGAGGGTTGTCAACGTTATCAACACCGTTAGTGTTACTGTTAGTCACAGGCAAATTGTCTTGAATCATGATTGATACCGTAAGAATTAACGTCAAAGCCGGAAATGGCGGCGACGGTTGCATCAGTTTCCTCCGCCTGAAATACCAGCCCCGCGGCGGGCCGGATGGCGGAGACGGCGGCGATGGCGGCAGCGCCTACATCATCGGCGACAACTCCATCAACACGCTGCTGCACCTCAAGTTCAACAGCACGTTTTACCTGCAGCGCGGCACGCACGGGAAGGGCAAGAACCAGCGCGGCGCCAACGGCAAGGATCGACACATACCCGTTCCAATGGGAACAGTGGTCTGGCGGATGAATCCCGACGGGAGCAAGGATTTCCTGGCGGACATCACATCGGAGGAGCCGGTCCTTATCGCGCAGGGCGGGCAGGGCGGTTGGGGCAATGCCCGCTTCGTATCCTCCACCAATCAGGAACCGATGCTGTCCGAGTCTGGCAAAAAGGGTGACTACTCGGTTCTCTGGCTGGAGCTCAAGCTGCTGGCCGACGTTGGCCTGCTGGCCAAGCCCAACGCCGGCAAGTCCACTCTCATCTCCCGCTGCTCTGCCGCCAAGCCCAAGGTCGCCGACTACCCGTTCACCACGGTGGAACCGGTGCTGGGTGTCGTAACCCACGGGGGGCAGGACTTCGTGATGATGGAAATCCCCGGCCTGCTGGAGGGCGCTCACCGCGGCATCGGCCTGGGCCACCAGTTCCTCCGCCACGCTGAGCGTGCCCGCGTGTATGTCCACCTCATCGATGGACAGTCCGACGACCCGGCCGGCGATTTCGTAATGCTCAACCGGGAACTCCGGGAGTTCAGCCCCATGCTGGCTGCCAAGCCACAGGTTCTTGCCGTCAGCAAGCTGGACACCACCGAGACCTACGAACTCCGCGACGTGATCGAAGAGGAGTTGCGCAACGCCATCTCCGGCATGGATGAATATCCCTCCGGCCCGGAGGACACTCCCATCCACTTCATATCCGCGGTCTCCGGCGAGGGAATCGACGGGTTGCTGGGCAGACTGGCCGGCATCCTGTCCGAAGCGCCGCGAATCGGACTCGACGAGTCGGAGTGGGAGGATGAACCTTCCATCAGCGTTGCCGAAACCGCCCGCCGCGAGCGGCCGCCCCTGGGCTTCTACCTGGACGGCGATGTGTACGTGGTCGAATCCGAGCGCCTGGAGCGTCTCACCGGCCGCGCCGATATGCGGGACTACCGTGTCATGCTGCAGCTCTGGCGCGAAATGACCCGCCTCGGCATAGCCAGGCAGCTGGAAGAGGCCGGCATTGAGGCCGGCGATACCATCCGCATCGGCAACGCCGAGCTGGAGTGGTTCTAGTGGCCGATACGGGAGAGGATCACCGACGGATCGGGATCCTGGGTGGCACGTTCGACCCGCCGCACCTGGGGCACCTGCTCATCGCCGAGACCGCCCGCGTCGCCCTGGACCTGGAATCCGTGCTGTTCGTGCCCGCCGGCGAGCCGTGGCTGAAGTCCGGCCAGCGCATCACGCCGGCCGCCCACCGCCTGCGCATGGTGCAACTGGCCGTCGCGGACAACCCCCACTTCTGCGTCTCTGACCGCGAGGTTCAGCGCTCCGGCGCGACCTACACCGTGGACACCCTGCGCGAACTGCGCTGCGCGTATCCGGGCGATACCGAGTTTTTCTTCATCGTCGGCTCGGATGTGCTCGACCAGTTTCACCGCTGGAAGGAGCCGGACGAGATACTTGCCATGTGCCGGCTCGCGGTCATCGAGCGTCCCGGCGGGCCGGCACATGGGATCCAGGCGTTGGCCGAGCGATTCCCCGACGCGGTCGAATCCGGCGCTGTCCTGTCCGTCGCCGGCCCACGGGTCGACTTCAGCGCGTCCGACCTGCGCCGCATCCTCGCGGCCGGACAGTCCGCGCGCTACCAGATCCCCGACTCCGTGGCGGAATACATCAAAAAGCACGAACTGTATCGAGAGTGAACATTCCTGGAGCTGAAAGGATGACAACGGATCAGGGCGAAATGGTATCTCGACTGCTCGATCTGGCATTGGAACGCGGCGCCATCCGCTATGGCGACTTTACTCTGTCGTCGGGACGGAAGAGCACGTACTACTTTGACGGCCGCCTGATCAGTCTCGACCCCGAGGGCGCGTACCTGCTCGGCCACGCGCTCCTGCCATTGCTGGCCGACGCCGGCGTGGAGGCAGTGGGCGGCCCCACCCTGGGCGCCGACCCCATAGTGGCGGCCGTTGCCACCGCATCCTGGCAGCAGGGCACGCCCATTCCCGCGTTCATCGTGCGCAAGGAGGCCAAGGGCTACGGCATGGGCCAGATGATTGAGGGCCCGCTGCCGACGACCGGAGCGTCGGTTGCCATCGTCGACGACGCCTGCACCACCGGGGGTTCGCTGTTCCATGCCATCGCAGCTGCCGAGGAAGCAGGATACAAGGTCGGTTTGGTGCTGGCGGCCCTGGATCGCAACGAGGGCGGCAGCGACGCCATCCGCCAGCGCGGCTACAGGTTCGAGGCACTGCTCGCCGCCGGCGAAGACGGCCAGATCCGCCCGGCGTAGCCGCTAATCTACCGAGACGATACTCAGCCCCGGCAACCGCCCGAAGTGCCGGCGGTTTTTGCTCAGCAGCGTCAGGTTGTGCCGCAGGGCGGTTGCCCCGATCAGCAGGTCAAAGTCCCCGATGGGTGTTCCGGCCGCTCGCAGCCGGCCCTTTTCTCGGGCAAATATTCGGCACGTTTCCAAATCCAGGTCAATTAGCTCAAAACCGGACAGGAAAATACGGAGTGACACCGCATCCCGTTCCGGATTCCTCCCATTGACTACGCCGTCGTAAAGTTCGGCCACGGACACAATGCTGATGGCTATACCTTCTGGCGCCAATTCCGTCAGCCGCTGCGTCACCCGTTCTATTTCATTAAGGTGATCAATCGCCCAATCTGTGTCGAGGAGGTAGCTCAACGACTAGATCTCCGGCGTTGGGCTGGTACCGGATACCCGCTCGGAAAAGATGCGTCGTTTCAACTCCTCCGGATCATGGGATCCGCGCCATGCTCCGGAGGTTTCTCGTAGGGCTGCGATAGTCTGTTCTTTGGATGGTTTCTCTGATCTGCCACCGGTACCGGTGGCAAAGCTGATCAGGATTTCATCCCCCTCTTCGAACTCCACCGGCTCCAGAGGCACCAGCACGCCGTCGGTAAACTTGGCCTTTATCGTCTTGCGCATGGTTGCACCCTTTGCCTTCAGGCTCCCGGCCCCGGCTTCTCTCCGCCAAACAGCAGCGGCTGCGCCTTGATCACGGCGGTGACGGCCGTGTCGCCGTCGTCGGATTCCACGCTGAACCGGCCGCCGACCTCCACTGCGCGCGTCCGCACGTAACCCAGGCCCACCAGACTCACCGCATCGCCCGCAGGAACCACCGTCGCCGACGTCACCACGCCCATCGCATCTCCCGCCTCGTCGGCCAGACGCGTTCCCGGCAGCAGGGACGCGACCTCGGAAACGTCTGCTGCGCCCGCCTCGAATTCCAGCGTCACCATGTACTTCTGCACCTTGTGGTATGTGTCCAGCCGCGCGATCACCTCCTGCCCGATGTAGCAGCCCTTCTGGAAGTCGATCGCGCCGATCAGGCCGGCCTCCAGCGGATTGTACGTCTCGCTCATCTCCGACCCGTACGCCGGCTGTCCGTTGGCGATCCGCAGGGTTTCGGCGGTCTCCGCGCTGATGCTCACCGCGCCGGCCGATACCAGCGCGTCCCGAACGTGGCCGGCGGCGTCCTGGTTCGGGCATACCAGTTGGTAGGTTGGCGCCCGCTCGGCATCATCCGGGTCGGCCGGCAGCTCAACCAATTGGACTGCGCTGGCATCAACGCGGCCGACAATCTCGCTGGCCTCCGGTCCCGTAACCGTCAGCATCACCGTATCCCGCGTGATGTCCTCCACCTCCAGGTCTTCCATGATGGTGTACTTGTCCAGGAACTCGATGACGTTCTGCTGCTGGCCCGCGCTCGTGATCATCAGCTGGTGGTCGCCGCAGTGCACCACGTACACCAGGTCAACGATGCGTCCCCGGTCGCTGGTCAGCACCGTCACCGCCACTTCGCCGGCCTCGCCGTCCGGATCGATCAGGTTGGTGGACAGGCGGTTCAGCAGGTCGCGGGCATCTTCTCCGGTAAGCCGGAGCCGGCCGGCGTTGCTCGGAAATACCGCCGCCCGCTCCGTGGCGGCGCGGAACTCCTCGGCGGTATGAGCATTAATCGAAGCGGTGGTAACCATCATGGACCTCACAATTGTTAGGGGCGGGTTTCAAACCCGCCCCTACGCCGTTCCCTGGATGCCGATTTGTGTGTGTGTCAGACTGCGAATGAAGTGCCGCAGCCGCAG
>JAJDXU010000414.1 GCA_022823105.1 Dehalococcoidia bacterium | reverse complement strand
CCCTTATGGTCTTGCCGACGTCAGCGACCACCGGAGTATAGGTTTGACCCGTAGCTCCCTGAATTACGGCGTCATCGGCCATCCACTGGTAGGTGAGTACCGCGTTGGTCATCCCGTCGGGGTCGACCATGAAAGACGTAAGCGCGGTAAAAATTTGTCCTACCTGCGGCGTACCGGCTATGACCGGATCGTACAGGGACGGCGAGTTACCCGGCTGCTCGCCGCGATGACCGTATATCTTAATCTCCCATCCATTGAACGTTCCGGCTCCCCGAGAGCCTTCATCTTCTACTTCCAGCGTCCAGACCCCCACAGGATTCTCCCCCAGGTGGCGGGCCGACCCCAGGCGGAACTTCACGTCTAGTTCCTCGCTCTGGGCAGTGGCGCTGAATACGGCCAAGTGGGAGGTGGCTCCGGAAGGGGAGGTCAGTGTGATGTCCAGGTCCCGGAACGAGGTATGGGACACGTCCAACGTCACTTCCACGAACTCGGTGAAGGTGATGTCCGTGTCCAGGGTGATGTCGCTGGAGACTATCACCCCGGTTCCATCCGGTATGGCGACCTGTCCCGAGGGAGAGGAGCCAGTTACGCGCTTCATCGGAGGCAGGTCGGTCCAGTTGGCGGCCAGGTCAACCGCGGCTTCGGCGTCAACCACGCCGAAGCCGTACTGCGGGTTGTAGGAGTAACGTTCCGTGGTGGAACCGTACCGGAATGCGCCGGACTCCCAGCCGGGGTCCGCGGCGTCATTCATGCGGGCGGACGCGGCAAGAATAAGTTTCACGTCGCGCCAGGTGAGGCCGGTGTTGGCGCTGCGCACCAGCGCCGCCACGCCGGACACTACCGCCGTCGCCGCCGAGGTTCCGCCAAAATCGTCCCGGTACCGTTGAAACAGGTCGGTTGTAACTGAGGCGGCGGGGGCGCAGACCCACAGGCTGTAGCCAGTCTCAGAGTCCGTATCCCGTTCCCCGTCCGGCCCCACCGCGCAGACCAGCGTCTGAGCGTGGTGGTTCTTGCCCTCGCTGAGGTTGACGTGCCAGCCATCCTCGTGGCCATTGCCGGCGCCGAATACGTAGAAGGTGCCCTTGCCGTTAAATCCCTGGCTGATCCCGGTTTTCAGGGCGGTATCCCATACCTCAGGCAAGGATTTAGTTCCGTGCCTGTTGCGGAAAACCCAGCTGTTGCTGGAAACGGCAGTTGCCACGCCATTGCGGGTCAAGGCGTCGACAACGTTGGCCACGGTGGATTTCTGGCTCATGTTGTAACCGTAGATGGTGGCTTCCGGCGCCACGCCTCGCACCCCGATAGTGTTGCCCTCACCTGCGATAACGCCGGCCACACCAAGACCGTGGCGAACCCACGGGTTGAGGGGCTGATTCAACGAGGCCAGATAGTCGTGGCTGAGCTGGGGGTTCCAGTTTCCCCTCAGGTCCGGGTGATCGAACTCCGCCGTATCATCGACGATGGCAACGTTTACGCCCGCTCCTCGAGTGGTGGACCAGGCTGCCCCGACGTTGATGTCCTCGCCCGGGGGGCCGGTGTTTTCCGAGGTGCTCTCCAAGTGCCACTGGCATCCGTACAAGGGGTCGTCGTAAGCGGCGCTTATTGCGGAACAATCATTGATGAATTCCGTGTACTCGACGTCGGTGTATACGTACAGTTCGCTAAAAACGTCTGGATCATTGACCCCGTAGTAATATCCGTTATAGGAATAAGGGGAGGTGCGGATGTAGTAGACGCCTGATTCCAGCCTGTAGGGGCGGTCATAACTGTAGGTGCCCTCCCTGGTTGGCCCAATGGTGTCCCCGTTGCTGTCCAGCACCTCCAAGTTATAGGCGCCCGTCATCCCCCACCAAGGACGGAGAACTCGATATGCCATCCCGATGCGGAGATCGGTCGCCTCTTCGAGTTCGATCTTGAAGAAGTCGACGTCATTCGGTGAGTGGAAGTCTCTAAAGATCAGGTCATGATTAAGGTTTGCCCCCACTGCTATCGGATGAGCGTTCGCCATGGTGTCGGAGTGGTCGGGTATGGTCTTGACCACAATCCGGTAGTTGTACCGCGACCATCCCTGATCCATCTCTACTTCAACATAATAGGTTCCCGCCGCCAACCGTATCCGTGTGATCCCGTGAGGGAGTGTGAGCAGCTGGCCAGCGCTGTCGATCACCGTAAAGCCTAGCCCGAAAGGGCCACTATTTTCTTCTTCAAATCTTTTGGGGTCTGAAACCACCACATAGGTGGATTCAGTGAGAACGAACTTGAAAAAATCCAAGTCGTTGGGGTCGCTAATGTAACCCGATGTTGGCGTATCCAGGATCAGGTCTGTGGCGGTGGCCATGGTACCGCCGTGGTCATCCGGCTGAGAACCGCTGCCTCGGGCTGGGGCTGCTGCGGTCTCTACCTCCATCTGCCAGTTAGGGACTGAGGTTACAACCCCAGGCTGGCCGGCCAAGACATTGGCCAAATCCACAGACGGCAATCCCGGCGGGGCGTCCACGAGGTAGGCGTTCTCAGCGAAACCCATGGCCGACAATCTGTTCGGCGCTATGCCATTCCAGGAGAAGAAGGCTTCGGCATCCGAGACCGTCCACGAAGGATCCAACTGCACCAGCGCCCCGCCGGGGAGAGCTGACTGTTGACCCTCGTTTTCCTCCACAAACACCCCGCCCGCCGGTACGTCTCCTGGTGGGCGAGCGTCAACGGCCAAGGCGACCGAACCGTCGCCTCCCGCAGCGTCCGTGCCGGGCAACCGCAGTGCACGCATGGTCCGGTCGCC
>JAJDXU010000367.1 GCA_022823105.1 Dehalococcoidia bacterium | reverse complement strand
CTGTTTCCATGGGAATATCAAGCCATTCACAGGTTCTGGACTCCGGCTTTCGCCGGAGTGACAGGTGAGTGATTTCATATGCGATAGCCCTGCCAACGTGTCTTATGCAATGCAAAGCTACAAGACGAGATCAACCCCGCGGGGTCGCGTTATACTTGGGAGAGACCCAGGAGTCGGCGGTTGTGTCGTGCGGCGAGATCGTGGAGCAAAAGCATGGTGATGGATCGGAGACGGAAATATCGCGAGATGGCGCTGCGGGGTAAATACCGGAGACTGTACACCTACTTATGTGCTCTGACCGCGCAGGAGTGGCGGGCGTCATTCCGTGAGATCGAAGTGATATTGGGCTTTGAACTCCCGGCGTCAGCGCGTTTGCACCGACCATGGTGGGCGAACCAGCGTCACGGCAGCGGACACAGCCACTCCCTCGCGTGGAGAGCCGCCGATTGGGAAACGGCAGAGGTTGATATGGACGCCCAGACCCTGTTGCTTAGGCGCAAGCGTCCGGAGACCGGGCATAGGTTGACACTCGACGACATCTGGCCGGTCCACCCCACGGCGGTGTGGCCCGAAGGGCTCAGCCTCAGGCGGGAAGACATTTACGAGGATACGATATAGGTTCAATGTTTATAGATACCAACGTCCTTGTAAGCGCGCGAATCCCTCGCGCCCCGGACCACGACATCGCCAGGGCCAGGCTGGAACGCGTCGTTCAAGAACTTGAACCCATGAGAATCAGCCGGCAGGTTGTGCGTGAGTATCTGGCTGTGGTCACCCGTCCTCAGACCTGGGAGGTTTCGATTTCGCGTCAGGACGCTCTGGATGACGTGAACAGATTGATCAGCAACCTCGAGATCCTTGAAGACGGCCCACGGGTAACCGAAAGGTTGATCGCGTTATTCCGGGATGTCGCGGTGGGCGGCCGGCAGATCCACGACGCCAACATCGTTGCCACCATGCTTGCCCACGGAGAACATCGGCTACTGACGTTCAATGCCTCTGACTTTCGTCGCTACCGAGATTGGATTGAGTTGATGAGCTTTTAGTGCATCACCAGCCCCCCGTCCACGTTGATCGTCTGACCCGTGACGTTCCGCGCCCCCGGACTCGCCAGAAACGCCGCCATCGCCGCAATATCCTCCGGCTCGTTGGCCCGCCCGATTGGTATGTTCGACGCCCGCTGCGCCTGCAACTCGTCCACCGAAATGCCGGCATCCGCCGCCCGCTGCTCCATCGTGCTCGTGGACATCGCGGTGATGGTTGACCCCGGGCAGATGGCGTTCACGTTGATGTCATAGCGCGCCAGTTGGTGCGCCGCGATCAGTGTCATCGAAATCACCGCGCCCTTGCTGGCCGCATAGGCCGCGTTGGACGTGCCCCGGTACCCCTTGCCGGCGATGGACGCGATGTTCACGATGCGCCCGCCCTCGCCCTGGTCGATCATCTGCCGCGCCGTCCGCTGCATCACGAAGAAGGCTCCCCGCGCGTTCACCCGGTGGATGCGGTCCCAGTCCGCCTCGGTGATGTCCATGATGTCCAGGTACCGCGTCACCCCCGCGTTGTTCACCAGGATGTCCACCCTGCCCAAAGAGCCCACGGCCTCGGCGATCACCCGGTCGATGTCGTCGCCGTCGCCGATGTCCGCCGCAATCGCCACGCTCTGCCGCCCGGTGGCGCGCACGTCCGTCGCCGTTTCCTCAACGTTGTCGGCCATGATGTCCGTGACCGCAACGTTCGCCCCGTCATTCGCCAGCGCCAGAGCCGTCGCCCGGCCCATGCCGCGCCCCGCCCCCGTCACCAACGCTACCTTACCTTCCAGAGACATTGACATTACCTCCTGGTGTTGACGCCGCGTAAGGTCCCGCCGCGTTTGAACAGGTCGTTATTTCTTGTGTGGAAAAGCCGCTACCAAAGGCGCCAAATGCTTGGAGGCATTCCGCAAGTCAACTGCAAAAGGCTCCAGATCGTGGGGCGCGAATTCATCGGGCCGCCAGTATGCCACCAAGTCGCCGTTTTCGGCGATCAACGTAGCGGTTTCGCGCCCAGTTCCGAAAGTGAGAGTGTCTGTTGGTTCGTAGTAGTCAGGCCGACGCAACGGGATGTAGGTACTGAAGCCCGATATTTCCACGCCGACCGCTTCCCGACTCTCCTCGTCGCGCATCTCTATCGTGGCAAAAGGCACCTCTTCCAAAAGGCTGCTGCCGTCGCTTGGACAGCCATCGCGCAACCACAAAATATCGTTGTCGGGGTCATAGGACATTTTCAGGTTCCGCGTCAGGCCCCGCAATACTCGGTCGCTCCTGGAGGTCGCGGTAATGTCTCGTGAAGTAGTCATAGTTCCCTGCTCTTAAATTCCTGGTTGCCGTAGTGTCCCAAAAGGCGGTGGTTATACGATTACTATCCATTGCAACGCCCACTCTCATCAAACGCCAGCCGTTATGGTGTTCAATCCATCCAAAGTAAGCCCTTTCCAGGTTCCCATCACGACCGGACTTAATGCCTCGTAAAACCCAACCGCCCAACACGGCAACAAGTCGCTCTTCAGTAATCTCCGGGCGGTCGGTCATTTCTCTTTCTCGCAAATGTTCCGTAACTTCCCACACTCTCCCTCCGGCTTCGATTCGTTCCGGTAAACCGCTTTGATTCCCGCTCCCTGTCATTCAGCAGTTTTAACCTTGGTCACAGCGCCCGCAGCAAATCCTGGTAGTTCTCCCGGCCCGTCCGCCGCAGCCGGTGGTCGTCGGTGATCTCCATGTCCCCCGAGTCCTCCAGCAGCTCGATGTGTGCCACCACCTCCGTCAGCGCCGCGAAGAAGTTGCCGCCCTCCAGCTTGCGCCGCTCGAACGTCTGTCTCGTCACGTCCTCCAGCGGTTGCGGCTCCGGCCCCGCCGTCACCAGTATCCGACCCAACCGCCGCGCGTGGAACCGGATCAGGTCCCCCGCCCGCTGCGTGGTCTGGAAGTTGAACTTGTGGTTGTTATAAAGCCGGTGCGCCGGCAGCACCGCCACCTCCGGCCCCAGGTCCGCCACCCGCTGCAGCGACTTCAGGTACGTGAGCAGCCCGAAGGACTCGTCCGGATCCTGGTAGTGCACCGGCAGGCTGCTCAGCACCGCCCTGTTGAACGCCGTTTTCATCGTCGGGTGCGGGCTGATCTCCGGCAGCACGTGGTCGCCCGTGAACACCATCCCGCTGCCCGGCCCGTTGTCGATCACCGCGCAGATCTCGTCCGGCGAATGGCCCGGCGCGTGCATGTATTTCAACTCGCCCTGCTGCTCACCGTGACCGATGTGATGCCCCACCTGGTGCGTGCGCCGCGACGCCATGTATCGCTCGCGTTCCTCCGAGTTCGACGGGCTGAACCCGTTGGCTTTCGCCGTCTCCCACATCGCCTGGTGTATCGGCGACGACGCCATGAACTGCAGGTCTCGCGGGTCAAAGGGCAGCAGCGGCTGGTAGATGTCGTGCGCCCACAGTTCCGCGTCGGAGGCTTCGATGACCCGCGCCACGCCGCCGTCGTGGTCGGCGTGCCCGTGGGTGATTATCACCCGCTCAATGTCGCCCACCTCGAGGCCGCCCAGCGCCATGCCCGATTTCAGCAGGTCGAACGATGCCTCGGCGCCCGGATCGATCAGCGTCAACCCCTCGTTCTCAAAAATGTACGCCCAGGTCGGCCCCGTGTGTGAATGTCCTTCTTGCGGCACCGCCACGGTGTGAATCGTTCGGCCGTGCGGGTCGGTCAGGCGCAGCGTCATGCCGTTGCCGGCCGAATCGCCGTTGCGGAGGACATCCACCTCCGTGAAGTAGTCGGGCATCTGGATATTCCTCCTCTGCAACCCCACGCTCGTGTCAGGGGAGCCGCGCTGGCATTATACTCCCCTGCCGCAAGCCCTCACGATCCGCCGGCATTCGCCCGCCCGACTGCTATAATGGTGGTCATTCCGAATCACTCCAATCCGGTTTATAGCTGAGTGTTCCCAACACCACATCCATCACAATTGCACTTTTTGTTTGCTATCAAACCTGCCGTACCGGATGCGTCGAGGTTAAGTCATGACTGCCATCGGAACCAGGATGCTGCCGTACATCAAGCGCGGCGAAATCGACTACGCCGCGCTGGACTACAACCCGGACGAACCGGAGCCCATGCCTGACGCTATGGAGCAGGAAACCGTTGTCAACGAGATTCTAAACATCCTGGCCAGTCGTTTCGCCGACTTCTGGCAGCGACCCGACGTTTTCATCAGCAGCAACACGATCCTGTGCTATGACCCGTCCAACCTGAACGTCCGCCGCCAGCCCGACATCTACCTGGCCTTTGGAGTCGACCAGGCTGCCATCCGCCGCCGCAAGCTGTACCTCCCCTGGGAGGCCGGCAAGCCCCCGGATCTTGCGCTGGAGGTGGGCTCCGAAAGCACCGGCTCCGAGGATACCGTCACCAAAACCCGGGTGTACGCGGACATCGGCATCGCCGAATACTGGCGCTTTGACCCCAGCGGCGGCGAGCATCACGGCGAACCCCTCTGGGGCGGCGTGCTCCACGACGGCGTGTATCTCCCGGTGAATCTGACCACCGAGCCCGACGGCATCCTCAAAGGCTACAGCGACCTGATGGGTTTGCACCTCGCCTGGGACGAGGGCTGGCCCCGCTTCTACGACCCCGCCGCCAACGCCTACCTGGATAACTGGCGACAGGAACGTGCGGCCCACGAGGCCCAGCGGGCCGCCATGCAGCAGCGGATACTCGAACTGGAAGCGCAGTTGCGCTCCCGGCGCACGGAGAACTGACCCTCACGCGTACCCGCTTTCCGCAACCTGTCACTCTGAGCGTCCCCACCACCCCAATGCAGGCGGCACAAGCAGGAATATCCGTGCCAAAACGCCCAACTCTTTGTGATTTACCCGCCTTTTGTGGCCAAAAGACCTGCCATCCGCCCCCATAATCCCCCAATTCCCCCAACCCCCCCAGTTCAGAGACCCCCGCCCCCGGCGATACAAACTGTTCAGACTCGGGGTGACAGGCAAGAACCCAAACCGTCATACTGGCAAAAGTCGGAGATGCGCCTACGGCGTGCCGGTATCCAGATGGCCTCCCAACAGGCATCCGTGAGTCGGGAAGGATTTACCGGGTTCCGGATCAAAGCCCGCCCCGTACCTGATACGGGGCCGGCATGACGGGCTGAATGTGGAAATGGCTTGGCAAGTCTGAACTGTTAGCGGCGACACTTCCCCCTTGCCCTAACCCTTCCTCCATCCGTACCATATTACTCAGCAACCATATCCAACCCGACGTCCGGGCCTGCGACAGCCGACCCAATGCCCACGTCCCAACACCGCCAACCTCCCTCCCCAAAACCCGCCAATCTGCCCGCCAATACCGCTAAAACCGCCGCCAAAACCCCGCCATCGACCCCAATGCAGCCCCACGACCCGCCCAATGCCCTACTGGAAAGAGCCGAAATGAGAGGAAATGAGCGGGAAATCGGTTTTTCCGTCCTTTCACCACGCAATTGCCAAGCGGGTACGCGTGAAGGACTGACCCCTTGCTATAATGCCGGCGCAACGGCATAGATCCGGCACGACGACAGGAGGTCCCACATGCGGTTGGAAGGCAAGGTGGCGCTCATCAGCGGAGCCGCCAGCGGCGTCGAGGGCGAGCTGATGGGTTTCGGCGGCGCAGCCGCCAGGATGTTCTGCAACGAAGGCGCTAAGGTCGTCCTCGGCGACATCAACACCGAGAACGGCGAACGCACCGCCCAGCAGATCCGGGACGCCGGCGGCGACGCCATATTCGTCAAGCTGGACGTGACCAGCGAGCAGGACTGGATCGACGCCGTCGCCGCCACCGTTTCGGCCCACGGCGCCCTCAACGTCCTGGTCAACAACGCCGGCACCGGCGCCCGCTACACCGTCGAGGAAACCACCGAGGACGCCTGGGACGGCCAGATCGACGTCCACGCCAAGGGCACTTTCCTCGGCATCAAGCACGGCGTCCCCGTGATGCTCAGGGCCGGCGGCGGCTCCATCGTCAACATCTCGTCCATCTATGGCATCGTCGGCAGCCCAACCTCCACCGCCTACCATGCCGCCAAGGGCGCGATCCGTCTGCTCACCAAGTCCGCCGCCATGCAGTACGCCGGCGACAACATCCGCGTCAACTCCATCCACCCCGGCTACTGCCACACTCCCTTGACCACCCGCAGCTACGATAACGAGCGCCACTTCGCCTGGATCAACGAACGCATACCCATCGGCCGTGTCGGCAACGCCGACGACATCGCCTACGGCATCGTATTCCTGGCGTCCGACGAATCATCCTTCATGACCGGCTCCGAACTGGTCATCGACGGCGGAACCACGGCCCAGTAACCCCCTGCGTCATTCCCAACCCCCTGCGTCATTCCGGCGAAAGCCGGAATCCACGATCGTCGGACTATCAAGGCACGGAGCATATCCATCATGGCGGTATCCAAGGATCGGGTGCTTTTCAAAGAGCACGGCGCTTTGGTTACCTACGAGCGGTTCGTCGAACCTGAGGGCAAGGAGTACCGCATCGAGGACATCCTATCCGTCGAAATGGAAATCGTGGAAGAGGAAGTCGACCGGCCGCCCATCCGCTGGTGGCGCACCGTCGGCGGTGGCGGCATCATCGGCTTCGCCGTGGCCGCAATCGGCGGATTCGCCGGCGCATGGCTCACCATGGGCATATTTGTGGTGCTGGTGGCCGTCGCCGTTACCTGGTGGAGCAACCGCATCCGCTCCAACAAGTTCAAGGTCTACCACGTCATCGTTACCCTGCCCACCAACCGGGAGGACCGGCAGGAGCACCGCATCGTATCTTCCACCAGCCGTTTCTTCAGCGAACGCCTCAAGGTAGCCCTCGAACGCGCAATGATAGAGCGGCCCTCTCGCTACGAGGGGCGCTGACCCGTTTGACATATAGGCAACCTTGCCTTAGCATAGAGCAAGCAAGACCCGCCGGGCTTCTCTCCTTTCCGAAGGATGTAGCTCACTTCGGCGGGTATTTTGTTGGGTGCTGAGCAGATGACCTCCGTTGCCGCGTTTTCGTTCGACCCAGTCGCTGAGAACCTGCTGGCACAAGGGCTTCA
>JAJDXU010000256.1 GCA_022823105.1 Dehalococcoidia bacterium | reverse complement strand
TGCCTGAGTTGGGCAACATCGAGATTTCCAAAATCACTCCTCGGCAGGTTCAAGAGCTGCAATCGAAGTTACTGCGCGACGGCATGGCACCCAAAGGGGTCGGAATGGTGCACGGCGTGTTGAGCGGAGCAATGAAGCACGCCCTGAAGATGGAACTGATCTTCCGCAACCCGGTGGAAGCCGTTTCCGCGCCCCCTGTGCAGAAGACCGAGGCCGCCGCTCCCACCATCAAACAGGTGCAAAAGCTGCTTCGCGTGGCTACTTCGTCTGGGCACTACCTCTGGGCCTGCATCTATCTGATCGCGCTCACTGGGTTAAGGCGAGGCGAGGCGTTGGCACTACGGTGGGCATGCGTAAATCTGGATGCACGGACGGTCCTGGTCGAAGCGTCTTTGGGCGCCAAAAAGCAAGGCCTGATTTTGAAAGGTCCGAAAACCGACAGCGGGCGGCGCGTCGTGAACCTCGACGACCGAACCGTCGCAGTGCTACGTGAACACCAAAAACAGCAGCGAGAGCTGGCGGAGCAACTGGGCATGGACCCGCCGGAAATGGTCTTTCCGCGCCTTGGCCTGAAAGGTCGGTGTCACCCCAACACCCTGGCCAATTACGTCAAGAGGATGGCCCGGCAGGCCGGATGTCCCGGCGTTACCCTGCGAAGCCTCCGGCATTTTCACGCTTCGATGGCGTTGCAGAAAGGCGGGAACCCCAAGACGGTGGCCGACCGGATTGGCCATGCCAATCCCAGCACGACCATGGACATTTACGGTCACGTCCTTCCGGGCTGGCAGCAAGAATTGGCCGATGACGTTGCCAAGGACATCGCCCCTGACGTTTAGGAATGTGGGACAAATGTGGGACAAACCCACAACACTAGGCCGTGTCACACTGTCGCAGACTGCGGGTTTTGAGTAGGAAATCTCACCAGGCCGGCCTCAACAATACGCTACTTCACCCCCTGTCGCGAATCCGCCCCTCGGCACCACATCCCGGATTTCCTGCTCAAAGCGGCCCCCAAAAGGGCCGTTTTTGCCGTTAAGCGGTCCATTCGCCGACCAAATTCACAGGCAACGACACACGTCCACGCCAAGCCACGCGTTTTTCTTCCGCACAGATTGCGTCCGGGTCCATAACGGGCGCGTTCGTTTCCGCCCCCGGCCTATGCCTCTAACCCCCGCCGATAATCGATCTCCAGCAAATCTGTTCGGAACGAGTTTCAAGCCGTGAACTGTTGCGCACCCGTGCCTCAAGGATTCACCAAGTATCGACTATGCGGAGATGAACCCACGCCCGACCGCGACTAGCAGGGTGTTGAAATGGGGGGTTGCGTGGTGGGTAGGTGGTGATGATTGGTCGACAAGTTACGGGTTGCCTTGGGATTGTTGAGTGAGGGGGCCTGTGGGCAGGTTAGGGAGCGTTGTCGACAGTGGTCAGGACAGACCTGTCCCATGGGTTCACGCTGCCACCGCGGTCAGTTTCGCCAGTCGCACCAGATTGTAGCTGGCCGCGGTCATCTCCATCCAGAACCGGTTGCGCTCCACTCCGCAGTAGCGCAGTTTCCGGTCGCCAGCCACCGTCTTCACCCAGCCAAAGACCTCTTCGACCCGGTTCCTGACCCGCTGCCTGAAACGGTATCCCTCATGGCGAGTGGTGCGCCGGTCAATGGCCGAGCGCTGTTTCTGAGAACATGGGGCGTTACCTTCAGGCTGCGACAATCCTTGATAAAGCCCTGGGTGTCGTAGCCACGGTCGGCGCCCACGGTGATGCGTCCGGCGCCGGGCGCCGCCGCCAGCATTCCCAACGCCGCCTCCCGTTCCGATGTGCCGTCCGCCGGAGTGAGACGCACGTCCACCACCAATCCCTCCCGATTGCCCATCAATACCTGAGCCCCAAAGCACAGCTTCGCTTCCTTGCCCTTGCCTTTCCTGGCCAGCCTGGCCTCGGGATCCGTGGTGGACCGGTGGGTCTTGTTGCTGCGCCGCTCACCCCGGAAGTCCACTCCCGGATTGCGTCCACCGCCCTCAGACGGCGGCTCGTCCTCATATTTGCGACGGAAACTCATATTTGCGACGGAAACTCTTCACCGACGCCCACGCCTCCAACAGCGTCCCGTCCACGCTGAAGTGCTCCTGGATAACAGCCTCCGCTCCTTGGCCTGCTCTACTACCTCCAGCAGGAACTCCCTGGCCACGTCGGCCGCGGAACTGCCGCTCGCTGCGCACCGAGAACATCGCCATCAGGAGACAGGCTTTCAGCAGGCGCTCCGGCGGTCAGGTGCTCCGGAGCTATCGATGCCCGCCCGTTGGCCGCTTACATCAGATGATGCGCAATCCTATCACCCCGCACTCATCACACCGCTATTTTCAACACCCTGCTAGGGGTCGCGGCTTTCTTCGATGGCGGTGCCGGGGCAACCGGCCATGGAGGTGAGACTGTGTTCTTCGGAGCCTTCAACCGGAGAGAAGGCGGGTCCAAAGAGAATGGCAAGTCCGATCAGCGCGCACACCGCAGAAGGGGCAAATAGGAAAATCGCGCGGTTTTTTATCAGGATGCCAAATTTCATAGTTATCACTCCTTTGTTTGTATGCAGTCATGTTTATGTATATGTCACATGTTGATTATTGCCATTTAGTATATCGTTGGCATTGCCCGGCGTCAAACGGCAGATGGTTCATACGTACTGTGCATGCGGCCGCCGATTTTGTTACCGAATACCGGTCGACAGCCGGCGTCCGGTGGAACACGACGGGACTGGTCGGGCTGGCATGGTAAGTGGTACAACCGCTGGGGACAGATCACGCCCATCCCCAGTATGCACGCTTGCACCAGACTCCTGAGCGAGGTCAACCAAGATGGAATACCGCAAACTTGGAAACCTGGAAGTTTCAGTCATCGGCCTGGGAACCCTACGGACCTTTGATATTGCCGACCAGGATCAAATCGCCGTCCGAAGGCAGATCGTGGACAACTGCCTGGACAATGACGTCAACCTGATCGACACCGCCGCCTGGTACGGCAACGCGGAGCAGGTCCTGGGCGAGATCACCGAGGACCGTCGTGACCGCTTCTACATCGCCACCAAGGTGCGCACCGAGGGAAAGGAGGCTGGCGAAGCGCAAATCGCCCGTTCCTTCGAATTGCTGCAGACCGACTACATCGACCTCTTCCAGGTCCACAACATGATCGACTGGCAGACCCACCTCCCAACGCTGGAGCGGCTCAAGGGCGATGGCAAAATTGGCATGGTGGGAGTGTCTGCGATGGTGCCCGAAGCCTACCCGACCATCATGGACCTCATGCGACAGGACCGAGTGGACACCGTCCAGATCCCCTACAACGTGATGAACCGCGCAGTTGAGGACGAATTGCTGCCCCTGGCCGAGGAACTGGGCGCCGGCGTCCTGGTGATGGAGCCGTTACAGAAGGGTCGCTACGTCCTGGACCTGAAGCAACAGCCCGACCTCACGCCGCTGCGGGACTATGGCATCAACACCTGGGCGCAGGCCCTGCTGGCCTGGGTCATTTCCGACCGCCGGGTTAGCTCGGCCATACCCGCCACCTCGCGGCCGGAACGCATCCGGGAAAACGCGCAGGCAGCCGACGCGGTCGGGTTGCCTCAGGAGTTCCGGGATTACATCCGTTCCGAGGCGGAGCGGTGTTTGTGACGGAGCCGGAGTGTCGGCCACGGTCGGACTGTTCAAGTGGTTGCTGGTAGTTGGCATCATCGGCCTTAGTTTCGACGTTTCCGTGTTTGCCAGGAACCGTCAGCGGCGGTTGGGCACCGGGGTGGCCAGGCGGTCCGCCTGAGGCGATCGGAGTATCGATTCAGTGTCGCCCCGGACGACGGGAACATGATCACGAGGTGATCAATCCCTGTTGGGGTTGCGTCCAGGACAGCCTGTAGATTGGGGCGATGTGGGGTGCGCGCGGGATGGGCATGTCGCCAAACGGCACGTCAATGACCACCGGAGCTTTGCGTTCGATGGCCTTGGGGATCAGGTTTTCGACCTCCTCGGGACTGTCGGCCCTCATGCCCACGGCGCCGAAGGACTCGGCGAACCTGACGAAATCAGGGTTGTGCAGATCAGTTTCGTAGGAACCCGCGAAGAAATCGTCCAGGTCGCGCGCCACGTTGCCGTATGAGTCGTTGCGCCAGACGACCGTTACAACGTTGATGCCGTACTTCATGGC
>JAJDXU010000205.1 GCA_022823105.1 Dehalococcoidia bacterium | reverse complement strand
GAGAGCAGACAGCACGTCATCGTAGGAGTCGCCAATAGCGGGGACGTCGATGTCGACACAGAAACCTTCCCAGGTTTCCGGGTCGGAATGGGTTTTCTTGATATAGCAGGTCAGTTTCCGCGGTCGCGCGTTCATATACCGATCCGTTGCGATAGCGGCGAGCCACAGAGCCTGTTCGTAATTATTGCGGGGTTATGCCGCGGCAGGCTCCTTGCAGAGGTTGCAAGTTTTGTCGTACCAGACGTATGCGGAGTTTGGCTCGTGGAATACTTCAAACTCAGCGATGCTCCGATATTTCTTGCACGTAAGACAAAGCTCCGTGTAGTTGGGGTCCAGCTGGATGGGGATCCCCTTTTCAGCGCTGAGGAAGATCTTTCGGATCTGGCGATTCGAGAAGGGGAGCTTTTGCAGGAAGCGCTCCTCGAATTGCAACTTCCAGACATCCGCGCGAGGCATGGGACGATAGAGCAGTCGCTGTTCGTCGTCAGGCTGAGTCTGGTACACGTAGTCGATATAATTATCCACGGCCTGGTACATCATAGCGGCCACTTCTTCGTAGCTGTCGCCGACAGCGGGGATGTCAAGCTCGACACAGAACGCTTCCCACATATCGGGATTTGAACGAGTCTTCTTGATGTAGCAGGTCAGTTGCCTGGGTTGCGTATTCACGGTTGCTCCTCGGGCGATGCAATGCGCATCGCCCCGGTTAATCCGCAAGGATATGGATAGGATGCGAGGTCCGGTTCCTAGTCGAAGCCGCGAGTGCCGACCCAGCCGGTCTCCGAAACGTCGATCATCTCGCCGTTGGGGCCCTCGTACTTGGTCTCCACGTTCTGCGTGCGCGGACCGGTCATTCCGGCGTGCAATGCGTGGTTGACCTCATCCATGGGCTTGGAATTGGCAGCCATCAGGCGCGCCTCGGTCTCCTCCAGGCTCTCAACTTCGAAGCCTATGTGGTGGATGCCTTCCCAGTCCTTGCCGCGCTCGCCGGCGACGGCGTCGTTCTGGAAGTCCAGGATCGCCATGTTGACGTTGCCGTCGCTGAGCATGAAGCCGTTGGCGTTGGCGCTTTCGAGTTTGGCGACTTCCCTGAGGCCAAACACTTCCGCGTAGAACTTGGCGGTCTTCGCGGCATCATTGGTGGCAATGGCGATATGTTTGATCTGAGGCATGTTCCCCTCCTTGTTTACGATGATCCAGCGACCCACACTTTATCGACTCGCGCGGGACGCGATACATGTGCGAACGATACCACTTTTGGGGCGCGTGGGCTAGTGTGATCGGCTTTGCAGGGCGTCCCAAGTGGTCACCCCAATCTGAATCTCTTGAATACTTCGGCGTATTCGACGCCGATCCTGGCGCCATCGCGTCGTCGCCATTCCTTAAGGTGATGGTCTGCCGATTCAGGGTTAACCTGGCTGCGATGGGCCCGCAGGGCCGCCACCGCCGTTTCGATATGATCAGTAACGTCGATGACATGGTCGGGCTCCGTGCGTCCCATCACCCACACTTCCCGAACTTTGTGGGGTTCCAATCCCTCTTCGTTCAGAAGCTCCGGGAACGTCAGCCGATCCCGAGCCGCCGGATACACGGCGCCCATGGCCGCGTCTCCAGAAGCGAAATGGTCGGGATGGTCAATGTACCCATTTCCGTCGAGGTTGCGCACCGGGTTCATGCAGATCAACACGTCGGGCCGGTGGATGCGGATGGCGCGGGAAATGTCCTTGCGCAACGGCAGGGTCGATTCGAGGTAGGCATCGGGATAACCGAGGAAAAAGACCCGGGACAATCCCAGGACTTCGGCCGCATCCCGCTGCTCCTGCTCCCGCATCATCACCAATCTCTCCAGCGTCATATCGGGGTCATCGCTGCCCTTGCTGCCGTCGGTGCAGATCACGTACGCCATATCCCACCCTTCGGCGCACAGGCGCGCGACGGTACCGGCGCATCCCCACTCGGCGTCATCGGCGTGAGCGACGACGACCATTCCGCGACTGTAGTTGCTATCCCATTGACTCGACATTCCAAACTTCCTTTTCTTCTCTTCGAGCTGAATCATCGGCCGAGGGCCGACCTCCTGAGTTGATCGTTGCGTCCTTTGAAATGCAGGACGAATCCGAGAATCGCGCCAACCGATGCCATCCCCGCGGACATGGCGTAAGACCATTTGAGGGTGCCGGCGGCGTCGGCGATCGGACCGGCGATGATGGGAGATATGGTACCGCCTATGCCGGCCCCCATTCCCATCAGGCCGAAGGCCGCCGGCGCCATGTATACGGGAACGTAGTCCCCGGCAGCTGCCGCGCAGATGGTGTAGGTGGACCGGAGGGCGAACCCGGCCAGCACGGAGGCCGCGACAAAGAAGGTGAGTTCGGGCGCGAGCCAGAACAGGCCGTGGCACACCACTTCGATCAAAAATGTTGCGCCGAATGCCAATCCGCGGCCGACGCGGTCGGACAGCGCGCCGGAGCCCACGCCACTGGTGATGCTGAGGATGCCGATTGACATGAAAAGCACGCCGACAATCGCCACGTCGATCCCATGCTCCACCTCCAAATACGCACCGTAGCTGGACGTGAGGATGCCATGGATGAATCCCGAGCAGAACGCCATACCCGTGATCAGCCAGACGTACGGATTGGTGTACACCTGGACCGGCCAGCTGGTCGGCGACCGTCCCGCCGGACGGCCTGGGCCTGCTGGCGAGGGGGATGGCGTGGCGGCGGGCGACGGGTCGGTCGGACGCGCCTCCCGTATAAAACTCACGCACAACAAACCGATCACCACGCTGGCGCAAGCCAGGACGTACCATGTGTAGCGCCAAGCCTCCTCGCCGAACGCATCGGTGAGCGGCGGAACGATCGCCCCCGTGACGATGATGGCGAGGCTGCCGCCCGTAGCGGCGATCCCCGCTGCGACCCCGCGGTCGTTGACCCGGAACCACGGAGCGAGCATCCCCATCATGGGGGTCAGGGCGGCTCCGGAGGAAATCCCTACGACCACCATCGCCAGGAGCGCGACCCAATAGTTGGGCGACCATCCGAGCAGGCCCATGGAGATCGCCTGGGCGAATATGCTGACGATGACCATCCATCGGCCGCCGTAGCGGGACGCCATGGCGCCGGACAGCAGGCCGGAGATAACCCTCGAGATTGACAGGGCAACCACCAGGACGAATACGGTGGTGTACGAGAGGGCGAAGCTCTCCTTCATCCCGGGTATGGTCAGCGCCTGGACATACAACGAGAAGCTGGTAATCAGGTTGACAGCCAGCGCGACCGCCAGCACGACGGCAGCATAGGTCCTGATCCATTCCGGCTTGAGCGTAGTGGGGAGAAAAGCCATACCGGGATAACAAAAAGGGGCAGCCGGAGCCGCCCGCAGGTGCGCAACGCGCGAATCATAACACAGGTTTTCGCAGCAAACCGGCAACCACTGTTCCGTGCCGCTTGATCGCGTCTGTTATAATCCAACAATAGTTTTTTGAAAAAAATTCAACGGTGGAAAGCCCGACGGCACCAACCCGAATCAGCGTTGGGCGGATAAATGACCACGGATGGAGTGTCACGATAATGGAAAGCCATAAATTTGTGGACCGATTGCACGATAAGCTGGAACGAGTCACCAATCGGGACGTTGTCCTGTCGGTCACCGATGATGATCCCAGCGCCCTCGAGGTTGACCTGGAGGCGACGGTTCCCAAAGTAGTGCTGGGCAGCAACATTTATGAGTACCCGGGCTTCGCGCGAATGTGCATCGAATACGCGGCCGCGTCCATCAACGAGGGCCGCCACATCGGCGAACTGGAATTTCACGTATTGCTCGCCCGCAACTGATCCGCTGCCCTATCCGGATGGCGGAAACCCGTGAGTGAGAACGGTCGGCCGGCAGATTCCCGCAACGCCGGGAATCATCAAGAGCGGCCCGGATCAGACGATTGGCCAACCGGTACGCCTCCGGTTCCGCCTGACGGTCTCAAGCCCTGGTACTACCAGGGATGGTTCATAGTTCCCACTTTCGTCTGGTGGCCGTGCAGCGCCGTGTTGTTCATACGCTCACCGTGGCACAACAGCGTGCTGTCGGGGGCCCTGTCCTGGGCGTGGATCATCATCGGTGGGGGATGGATATTCCTCAGGGTGCAACACCGCTGGCAGAGCGGAGAATCGCTGATGGACCCGACCCTGCTGGCCCTGATCGCGCCAGGTATCGTCCTGACGGTCCTGACGCAATCACTGTGGTTGATGCGAGATCGCCCGCGCATTCGCCGCATCCGCGCGGCCGGCGGATTCGCGGCCTACGAGGCCGCCGAGCAGGCCGCCGCCAACGAAGGCGCCAATCGGCCCCCGACTGAGCAGGTCCGACGCCGGTCAAGCCGTGGCGCCAGTCGCCGCCGGCGCAGGCGACGGTAGGATTCCCGCGGAATCGACGAGACCCTGCACCAAAGCCATTCGCTCGTCCGTTGTCGAGAATGCCATGCCCATGGGCGTGATGGTGATGTGATTGTCCCGGTGGGCCGATATGTCGGTCCCATCGCCGCCGGAGAGGATCGCGCGGTTCCGCGAGATCCAGTAGCGCCGATGGCCGAAGGAGTCCTCGGTGCGCACCGATTCGCCGTAGGCGCGCCCGCCCAGCCTGGTGATCCTCACGCCGGCGATCCGATCCGGCGGCTCGTTGGGGACATTGACGTTGAGGAAATACTGGGGCGACGCTTCCGGAGCGTCCTTCAGGCTGCGGGCCAGGGCGGCGACAACCTCGGAGGCAAAGCCGTAGCGGGGGGCCTGAACGGAACCAACGGAGATCGCGATGGTGGGGTAGCCGCGCACGAACCCCTGAAACGCCGCGCCCACGGTCCCTGACACTATGACGTCCCAACCCAGGTTGGACCCGCGATTGATACCGCTGACCACCAGGTCGGGTTTCGGGTTCACCAGTTGCTCCAACGCGAGGATGCAAGAGTCGGCGGGTGTGCCCTGGACCGCCCAGGCGTTGATGGGGTTGGGCAGGTCGAGCACGGGGTCGCCTGACGGCTCGAATACGGCGTCGGCGCTGCGCGGGGGAGTGTCATCCCCGGGAGCATATTGCATCAGGTACTGCTCGGCGGGCACCGAGTGTGCGAACACCGGCGCGTGGAGGGTCATGGATGCTCCCACGCCCGACTGCTCTCGATCGGGAGCGACGACGGCCACCTCGCCGACAGCGGAAAGGCTGCGAGCGGCAGCCCACAGCCCAGAAGCGTGAATACCATCGTCATTGGTCAGAAGAATTTTCAAGGAATCGCCTCGCTGGTCAAATTAATGGGCCCTTAAATCATACACCCCACACAGCGCTGCAAGCCGCCCTGTGCGGGGTGCAAATGGCCCATTCAGGGGTCAGTGGTGCGCCAGGCCGATGGCGTGCAGCAGGGCGTGTTTCACCTCAACCGGGGCGATGCTGGACCGGAAATCGGCCGAGGCGAACACATCTCCAATGATGTCCACGCCGGCCGCGCTGAGATCTTCACTCAGGCGGGCCGTGGCATCGGTGATGCTGCCCATAGTCAGAGTGGTGCCCGACAAGGCCTGTTCGACCGCGGCGGCTTTGACCGGTCGGGGGGTCAGCCCGCCGACGGCGACCGAGGCTGCGGTGCAGCGATCCCCGTCCATGGTGACGACGACGGCTCCACCAACAACCGCGTAGAAGCTGGCCGGGTGAGCCATCTTGGCGTATTCAGCGCGCTGATTGGCGGCAAGCACGGGCACGCTCACCGTGGTGATCAGTTCGTTGTCGGCCAAGGCGGTGGCGAAGGCGTCTTCGACGAAGTCCGCCGCCGCGATGGTACGGCTCCCGGTGGGGCCCTGTACCGAAACGTTGGCGCCCAACGCTGTCAGCACGGTCGCCCAGTCTGACGCCGGGTCGGCGTGCGCCAGGTTGCCGCCAATCGTGCCTCGGTTACGCACGGCCGGATCGCCGATGCCGCCGGCCGCTTCTGCCAGCAGTCCGTTGGCTCGCTGCACGTCGGCGGATG
>JAJDXU010000134.1 GCA_022823105.1 Dehalococcoidia bacterium | reverse complement strand
ATCGTACATTTCGACGCCCACCTGGACTACACGCACCACTACCAGGGGGCGATGCTGACTCACGGCAGTCCCATCCGGCGGTGCCACGAGCTTGAGCACGTGGGGAACATCACGTCCGTGGGCATACGGTCGGTGCGGCGGGAACCGTACGAGGAGGCAGTGAGCCACGGCAACGGGATCATCACATTGCGGCAATTCCGGGAGATTGGGCCGGAGGCCGTGGCGGAGAGCATTCCGGTCGGGTCCAACCTGTACGTCACCTTCGACGTGGACGCGCTGGATCCGACCCAGGCGCCGGGGACGGGTACGCCGGAGGTTGGAGGACTGTTTTACGACGAGGCGCGTCGTTGCCTGGAGACGCTGGTGCGTCGCTCCAACCTGGTGGCGTTCGACGTGGTGGAGGTTGCGCCGCCGTATGATGTTTCGCAGTTGACGGTGCAGGTGGCGGCGCGGCTGATTGTGGACGTGCTGGCAGCGCGGTTTCCGTCGCGGTGATGGGGGCATCCTCGGGAAGCCCTCCGACGAAAGCGGCTCCCGTTGGTAAAAGGAGCCGCTTTGCTGGTATCTGTTTCGCCCAAGGCCCGCTGACGAATAAATCGGCTGGATTCCCGCTTTCGCGGGAATGACGATAGATGTCGCGGGAATGACAGGGAGTGTTGTGGAAGTGGCGGTAGGTGTTGATGGGGCCTAGTCGCCGCGCAGGATGAACTCGGAGACGCGCTCGCCGATCATCATGGTGGTGACGTTGGTGTTGGCGCGGATGCAGTCGGGCATGATGGATGCGTCCACCACGCGGATGTTCTCCAGCCCGTGCACCTTGCCGTACTGGTCCACCACCGCCATGGGGTCCGAGGACGGGCCCATCTTGCAGGTGCAGGAGATGTGCTGCGCGGTGGAGACGTTGCTGCGGAGCCAATGGTCCAGCGCTTCGTCGGATTCGAGGTCGGAGTCCGAGGGCTCGATGCGCTCCTGGATGATGTTCTGGAAATCGCCGTGCTCGCCGAGCTGGACGGCGATGCGTACGCCGTCGCGGAGGCGCTGGCGGTCGAATTCCTCCTGGAGATAGTTGTAGTTCAGATAGGGCTGTTCGTGCGGGTCGGTGGAGTTGAGGCGCAGCTCGCCCGCGCCGACGGCGAGATATATGGACACCGATGCGCGGATGCCCATGGGCTCCATGCGACCGCCGCCCCTGATGACCTGCTCGGTGGCGAAGGACGAGAAGATCATGATCATGTCGTTGCGCAGGTGGGAGCCCTCGGCGGTGTACTTGAGGCAGGTCTGGATGCGAGGGGCGAACCCGTCGAGGTCGAACCCCGGGACGGTGCGCCAGGTAACCGGCACGATGGGATGGTCGCGCAGATTCTGACCGACTCCGGGAGCATCGTGGACGACGGGTATGCCCATGCTGCGCAGGTGGTCCGCGGGGCCGACGCCGGAGAGCATCAGGAGTTGCGGCGAGGCGATTGCGCCGCCGCTAAGGATGATCTGGTCGGCCTCGACGGTGAACACCTCTCCACCGCTCTCGACGACGACACCGGTAGCGCGGTTGCCGTCAAAGACAACGCGGTGGACCGTGCAGTTGGGTCGCAGGGTGAAGTTGAGGCGGTGGCGGGCCAGGTCCAGGTAACCGAGGGCGGTACTCCAGCGGATGCCGTTGGGATTGTTGAAAGGCGTGGGACCGATTCCCGTGGAGTCGGGGCTGTTGTGGTCGTCCGTATGTGGGAAACCGTAGGCACGGGCGGCGTTGTAGAAGGCGGACTGGGCCGGCAGCCATTCCTCACGCTTGAAGCGACAGGCGATGATGGGGCCGTCGTTGCCGTGAAAGTCGTCGGAGAAATCGGTGTCGGTTTCCAGACGGCGGAAACAGCCGAGGATGTTCTGGAAACTCCATTCATCGTTGCCCATGGAGGCCCAGGTATCGTAGTCCTCGGGCACGCCGCGCAGGAACATCTGGCCGTTGATGGCGCTGGAGCCGCCGGTGACCTTGCCGCGGGGCACCATGATCTCGGGGTTTTCGGGGGTGCCGTAGCCGGTGAACTGCCAGTTGTGGTCGCTGGTCATGACGTCGGTGGCGGTGGCGTAGCCAAACTTTACCTCGCTGGGCAGATGGTCGAAATTGGGATAGTCGGGGCCGGCCTCCAGTAGCAGGACCGAGCGGTTGGGGTCCTCGCTCAACCGGGTGGCGACGATGGAACCGGCGGAGCCGGCGCCGATCACGATAACGTCATACTTCAAAATGCTCCTCCTTCTCTTTACATCGATAAACAAGATGGACGGGATGGGGGGATTTTACACGTAAAACCAGAATTTACCCGGATGAACAGGATAAACGGACAAGGCTTTTTGACTATCGGCGTAAACCGGGTTGAGGGCGTGGCTAACGCGCGGGGGCGGGCAGGTCCCAGCGGAAAAAGTCGCGGTAGCGGTCGTGGCTGGCCCAGGGCAACAGGTTGAATACGATGGCCTCGTACTCGGGGACGTCACCCCGCAGCCGGATGTCCTTGAGGTAGCGGCCCAGGTCGGCGTAGGTGGGGAGGAGGAAGCCGGCATTGGCGATGCGCCTGATGACATCGCCGGGTTCGGGAGGTTCAGCAGGGTCCCATTCGTCGGAGACGGATTCGGCGATGCGGCGGAGTTTGAGGATGGCGAGTTCACGGGCGAACCTGCGCTTGAGGGCGTCGACCTGGCGGCGGATTTGGGAGAGGGTCATGGG
>JAJDXU010000099.1 GCA_022823105.1 Dehalococcoidia bacterium | reverse complement strand
CACCAAACGGCGATTCTATGGAAAGCCCGCTACGGCAGAATCAATGGGCTGCGGAAGATGTTGAAAGCGATGAACCGCCGCAGCTGCTCCCCGGAGGCTTGTCCGGATTCGTTCACACCCAAGTCGAGATCAACAAAGCCTTCGTAGAACGACTGGACGCCATTGACGAGAAAATCGACAACATCCAGAACGATATGGGCCAAGTGAAGGGCGGTATAGGCGACATCAAGGGCAAATACGCCAGGTATGAGGTCGAGCGCGACGCCCACCTGATTACTTTTGACCTCGGCTTGCAATACCTACGCGAAATAGAAAGAGACGAACTGGCGAAATGGGCACAGGCTCTCTCCCACAGGGGAATCGCGGCCCAGATTTTGCGTAGTTTCCGGAGAGCGGACTTGGTGATTGAAGCCAGCGAGAATGAAGAGAAAACATACGTTGCCGTCGAAGTGTCGTACACGGCAGACGGGAGAGATTCCGACCGGGCGATACGAAACGCCGAATTCCTGCGCCAACTCACTGGATGCGAAGCCAAAGCCGTTGTGGCCAGCGTCCACAATGATAACTACGCTGCTCAACAGGTCGAACAAAATCTGGTTCATTGGCACCAGATTGACGAGGATGCGCTAAAGGCAGATTGACCCGGAGGTTCTGGCTCATGGAAAGGAAAGCCACACGTCAAATCCGCTTGGTCCGGGGTGAGGATATGGAGGTTCTGCCGGCAAGCAAACCCATTGGCATAACAGCTACAGCCATCAGCGAACGGCGCAATGGGGAATCTGTGATACGTTTTGCATTCGGGGAGAAAGACGATCACCCCAGGAAACTGTTTCGGAAGTTTTCGCCGTGGCACAAATTCTTGCAAGAATTCGCGTTCGAGATCGACGAGGAGCCGCTCATAAAACCCTGTTCACTCCGCGAATGTTCATTCGACCCACAGACCGAGACGCTATACATATCAATCTATACCCCGGTGTCCGCCGAGAAGGTCCTGGATTGGTTCTAACGACGGCATAAGCTCCGGGTGTGCTACTACTCCGCCCCTGCGGCTGGTTTCCCCCCGAAAACATCCGGGCGGGCCGTGATGCGTTTCAGCAACTCCCTGGTTATCGGGCATGGCTATCGTTCCTGATTGATTGGAGTGCGTCAAGAAATCGGCGGGGCCTGGTTCAGGCCGGCGATCCGCTCGCACCATTGGGCCGCGCCCAGCACCTGCCCCTCCCGGCCCCACGGCCCGCCGAACTGCACCGCCATGGGCATCCCAAGCTCGCTCAGTCCCGTGGAGACCACCACCGTCGGCAGCCCGGCCGCCGTCCACGGCACCTGGAACGCCGCGTCGCCCGTGGTGTTCAGGTCCCTGGGCGCCGGCGCGGGTATCGCCGGCGTCATCACCACGTCCACCCTGGCGGCCATCTCGCTCATGTCGGCGCGGAACTGCCGGCGCAGCCGCTGGGCCTTCAGGTACGTCGACGTGGGCACGATCATGCCCATCTCCATGCCGGCGCGGATGCGCGGCCCGTAGTCGGCAGCGCGGATATTATGGTTGGCCTGGTGGAACCCGGCGCACTCCACGTTCATCACGATGCGCTGGAAGCTGTGCACCCGCGCAAAGCTGTCGGGCAGCGGTATCTCCTCGACTTCCGCGCCTGCCTCCGCCAGTTGGTTGGCGATGGCCTCCGTATGCGCCCAGATCTCCGGCGTGGCGTAGTCCTGGTAGAACTGCCGCACCAGCCCGATGCGCGGCGGCCGGTCATGCTCCGCCATCTGCGCCACGAAGTCCGGCACAGGCTCCCGCAGGCTCCCGGGATCGTTGTCGTCCTTGCCGCTCAGCACCTCCAGCATCAGTGCGGCGTCGGCCACCGTGCGCGTCAGGATGCCCACGTGGTCCAGCGACCAGCTAACCGGCGCGACGCCGTACCGGCTGATGCGCCCGTAGGTGGGCTTCAGGCCAACGATGCCGTTGTACGCCGCCGGCCGGCAGGTGGACCCGCCAGTCTGCGAGCCCAGCGCCGCTGGCACCATCCGCGCCGCCACCGCGGCCGATGACCCGCTGCTGGAACCGCCGGGCGTGTGCTCCAGGTTCCACGGATTGCGCGTCGGCGACGGGTCGGACGTCGCGAACTCGGTGGTCACCGCCTTGCCCAGGATGATCCCGCCGGCCGCCTTGATCTTGGCCACCGACGTCGCATCGAAGTCGGGCACGAAGTCGGAGTACACCTTGGAGCCGCAGGCGGTGAGCATCCCCTCGGTGTAGAAGATGTCCTTCAGGCCCACGGGCACGCCGTGGATGGGGCCTAGAGACGCGCCGCTCCGGACCTCCGCCTCCCGCTGGCGCGCCGTTGCCAGCACCGCGTCACGATCGATGGTCACCCACGCCTGCAAATCGCCGTCCAGCGCGTTGATGCGCGCCAGCAGCGACTCCGCCAGCGCCACCGGCGAAACGGTTCCCTCGCGAATCTGGGCGGCGGCTTCCGCCACCGAAAGCTCATGGAGTTCGGGCATTATCAAACCTCACAGACGGGGCCGCGGTACGGCCGGAATCGTAAAACCGTCACTCCTGCGAAAGCAGGAGTCCAGAGCGCTACTTGAAAGGCATCGCAGAATATTGGGCGCGCACGGTGCCCAACGCACGCTATTCCTGGAACAGCGGCTCCAGGTCGGGATGGACATCGGCGTGCTCAACGTCGTGAACCTGCTGGGCGGCGGTCCGCAGGTATGATTCCAGTTCCTCGGCGCGGTCCTCGCCGAACTGGGCAACCGCGCGCCGGCGCAACTCTTGGTAGATCCGTTCCTCGTGATTGCTCTGGCTCATTTCAGTGGTACCTCGTCCCGAGTTCGGTTCCCGTCGCAAACCCCGTTCGCGCCCCGGATTCCAGTTGTTCCCACACTATGGTGGCAATCCTGATGGTTGGTCAAGGCGCAGGCGGGAGTGTTCGGCACTTTTATCATGCAGCCTGCGCGTCAGTATGGCGTTGACACGGCTGCGCAAGTCCTCGCGAACATAAATGCGGGCCGCCATGTCCACGGCTTTGGGATCATCACCTGCTGCAAGCGCCTCGTGAGCTGCTTTCAAGAATCCGCGCAACGAGTCGCGGCTGCGAGTTTCAGTCAGCGTTGTCCGTGCTCGGCGCCTCGCTGCCAGGGTCCCTTGCAGCCGAATCTTGATAGCAGCCATGATTCCTTCCGAAGGATACTCCGATAAGCGTATGGGCACGTCGCGTTACCCGTTTGATATTTTAGAGTCGAAGATAATTGTAACAGTTTCGACTTCTAACGGCGTCGTGAGCTGACGAGCCAGGGCAATCGAACCATCACCGTCATTCCCGCGAAAGCGGGAATCCAGTTACCAGATTCGTTAATCCCGTTTCTGTTTCCTGCGTACGATGGGTTCTGGACTCCTGCTTTCGCAGGAGTGACGGGCGTTTGGCTCTTGACGCGATTGCCCTGCTGCACGAGCCAGCCCTTTGATATGGACTCGGCAGATGAGTTGCCACACTCCGTGGATTAATCACCCCGTCAATGCCCCCGCCCCAGCCGGTCCGCCAGCGACTCGGGCAGACCCTCCACCCGTATCTTGCCCTGCGCCGTCGTGATGTCGTACTCAACGCGCCGGTGATGCAGCACGCCGGCGTCCCCACCGTCGCCGTCGTACAGCAGGTACGACGCTCGCCAGTCTCCGTCCCGAGGCTGTCCCACGCTGCCCGGGTTGACGATCACCCGTTGGTCGGGGTTCAGTACGACCGGTTCCATCTCGTCCAGCAATGCAACGTCGGCGCCTCGCTCGTGCTCCGTCCACACAATCGGGTAGTGCGAGTGCCCCACCAGGCAGAACGGCGTCCTCATCAGCGCAAACGTGGCCACCGCCGCCGGTTCGCTGATCAGGTACTCCATCACCGGATCGCGCAGACTCCCGTGCACGTGGGTGAAATCGCCCTCTGTGCGCACCTCCGGCAGCCCCGCCAGGTACGCCAGCTCGTCGTATGTCAGAACATCCGCCGTCCACAGCGCCGCCGCCCTCGCCGCACCGTTGAAAAGGTCAGGATTCAGCTTGCCGGTCACCGCGTGGTCGTGGTTCCCCGCAATCGCAACGTGCGGCAGGCTCCGCAACCGCTCGATGCACGGCCCGGGATCCGCTCCGTAGCCCACCAGGTCCCCCAGGAACCACACGACGTCATAGCCGCCGCGTGCCTCCGCGTCCGCCAGCACCGCGTCGAACGCCTCCAGGTTGGAATGAATGTCGGACACGATCAGGGCGCGCATGGCCGGCATGGTAGCACAGGCAGCCCACCCGTAGCGGGCGGGTTTCAAACCCGCCCGCGCAACGCCACTCCCCCAATCCGCCTATGAAAGACCACGCGCCGAACCCGCCCGCGCCACGCGCACGCGTAACAGTTCAGACTTGAGGGGAAGCGAGGAATTGTCGGCAGGTGGTGAGGGTGTTGAAGCCCTGTGCCCGCCAGGTGCCGAAGATCGACGCCAGGGTCATCTTGGTTTGGGTCCCCTGCTCCGAGCGGGTGCCCCCGC
>JAJDXU010000216.1 GCA_022823105.1 Dehalococcoidia bacterium | reverse complement strand
CGGCCGCGTCGACGACGTGATCAACGTCTCCGCCCACCGCATCAGCACCATGGAGGTAGAATCCGCCCTGGTGGACAACCTCAAGGTCGCCGAGGCCGCCTGCATCGGCCGCAGCCACGACGTCAAAGGCCAGGCCATCGTGGCCTTCGTCACGCTCAAAGACCAGATCGTCAGCTCCGACGACGTCATCAACGAGCTCAAGCAGCACGTCGCCGGCAAGATCGGCCCCATGGCCCGACCCGACGACATCTACTTCGCCGCCGAACTCCCCAAGACCCGCAGCGGCAAGATCATGCGCCGCCTGCTCCGCGACGTGGCCGAAGGCCGCGCCCTCGGCGACACCACCACCCTCGCCGACCCCGCAGTAGTGGAAATGCTAAAAGCCCAATACGACGACGAGGAATAACCGCTCGCTCTCTCATTCAGTCAGCGGTGTCGCCCTCAGCCTCCTCCGGCTGGGGGCGGCTCAAATTCAACTCCAGTAACCGCTCCAGCACCTCACCATCCGCCAGGTCCGCCGGCCACCCGTACGCATCGGCTACCGCCTGATCCAATTTGGCGTGCGCGTGAGCCAACCAGGACGGATTTTCGTTGTACAGATTGGTGAGAGTGCGTCGGCGCAGTTGGTCCGCGTTCAGCGCAGGGTTGCCAAACATGTCCACCGGGTTCTTCCAGTTTTCGCGCAACTGATCCAACTCCCGCGCGGCGGACTCGATGGTTTCCCGCTGATCATCCGTAGGCTCCGGGAACGGAAACGTCTCAAAACAGGTGGTCGGCGTATAACGCTGCCCACTTCTCGCTTCCCGCAATTGAGACCCCGCCGCGTCTGACCACAGCGTGTGTATGCGACTCTGTAAAACCCCAAAGAAATAATCGTCGTCTCGGGCGAACGCGATGATGGTGTTTTCCGGCAGCACATCGCCATCGAGCCAGGCAAATATCCTGTGCTGAGAAACCATGCTGGTCCCGATGTAGCGGGACAGTCCGGCTAATGCTTGTCGCATCTCAGGTCGAGGACGACCATGTAGCCACCAGTATTCCCTTGCCCTGGCCTCACGATGGTCGTCGCGCAGCGGTTTCACCTGAGCTTTGACGTATTCGAACGGCGCCTGGTACAACGCGGCATCTTCCTCGGACATGTCGACACCGAAGTCGACAATCCACATACCTTGATGCACCTGGTTGATGTCCCGTCCTATCAACCACGGTTTGACTACATCGCTATTCGGTTTTCCGTGAACATTTGGTTGGCCCAGCATTTCTTGTGCCACTTCATTTTTGATCTGAAACGGGCCGATTTTGGTGACGCCCATGAAACTGACTCCGGCGTTTTCCACCAGGCGCTTGGCCCGCGTCAAATCTGCTCCGCCGGTCAGATCGGGGTTGATGTTATTCACGCGCTCCCCGTCCAGCGTCCGGTTGGTCTCGCTGCCGTCGTCAAAACAGATGATGGAGATATGAACGTTGGCCGGACGCTCTTCGGTTTCCCCGTTGCCGTTGCCAGTTTCCGCAGTGTCGTTGGGCTTCCATTCTTTGTCCGATTCCACGGCAAAAATGTCGCCCGTCTCCTTTATCCTCTCCAGCACTGGGCGGTTGGACTGGAACCGTATCGACTGGGTAGCCAGCAGGCCGGCTCGTCTCGTATTGCCGACCTCGATCTCCGCCCGTGTCTTTTCAAACCAGTAACAGCACAGGTCGCTGGAGTTGGGGATCCGGTCACCATAAAGAGCGTACACCTCTTCCACGTAAGCATCGCCCAGCCGCTCCCGAAATGGAGCATGGCCCAGGAACGGCGGATTGCCTACTATGTAGTCTGCCGCCGGCCAAATCGATTCCACGGGCTGGTCCGGGTTCGTCAGGTCGATGATCGCGTCGCGACATTCGATCGTGTTCAGCGAACCCAGCACTGGTTCCCGGTTGTACTGGTGCCCGTTGTCAATCAGCCATTGCAAATGCCCAATCCACAGCGCGGTGCGCGCCAGTTCGCTGGCATATTCATTGATTTCAATGCCGTAGAACTGCTCCGGCGACACTTCCGGTAGAAAACCTCTCAACCCCAGATCGGCAGCCAGGGTCAGCGCCGATTTCTCCAGGTCGTGCAGTTGCCGCAATGCCACGTACAGGAAATTACCGCTGCCGCATGCTGGGTCAAGAACGCGCAGGGAAGACAGTTGTTTTTGAAAGTCCTGCAATACAATGCGGAGTTGTTCCGTATTTTTCGGGCTTCCCGGCAGAGACATACCGCCCACCGCGCTCTCTGTCTCATGCCAGGCAGCCAGTAGCGTTTGCATTATCACAGGCTGGATCACGGTGAGGATATCTGCCTCAGTGGTGTACTCTGCCCCGATCAGCGACTGCTTGTCGGGATTAACCACCCGTTCGAACAACGTGCCGAAGATGGATGGCTCAATGTGCGCCCAATTTCGTCCGGTCGCCAAAACCAACGCTTCAAGTTCCCATTCGTCCATCAATACGGTGTCGGGTTCGTCGAAGAGACCCCCATTGAAGTGGCGAATCGGTTGAGCGCCGAAACGGCCACCATCGTTCATTCGCTGGAACAGTTCCTGAAGGCCTTGGTCGAAGTCAACCGGCCGTTTCCAATAGTTTGCGCACAGGTCGGAGAGCACCCGGTCGGGCAGCAATCCTACGTCCTGGGCGAAGAAGCAAAAAACGAGGCGATTCAGGAATCGGGCAACCTCCAT
>JAJDXU010000103.1 GCA_022823105.1 Dehalococcoidia bacterium | reverse complement strand
GGCGCAGCGTGTGGGCAACCTATATAAAAGAAGCATCGCTTGTCAACGTTAGTTTCGGCAATACTAACGAATTGCGACATCATCGAATCGAATACTGACGATTACGCCAAACCAAATTCATAGAAATTTGGACCGAAATTTCGTGGCCGGGATCGCCAGTCTCGTCGAATTCCCGCCAGAATCGCGGAATCGGGCCAGGCCGACCGGAAGGATCCGATGGATCAAACACACGCCGGCACAACCCAATGGGGATCAACGGCTGCCCTTGCCACTCGCTTTGCGTGGCGGTTAAACTCCGTTAAACGTTTTTCCAGGAGGCCCATCCCCATGGTAGCCGTCAAGTACACCCTGGACGATTTTGTTCAGGAAATGGACGATTTGCTGGCCAATCAACCCGACAATGAAAGGATATTCGACCGCGGCTCGGATTACCTTTCTCGCCTTATCGCCAACCCCGACGCTATACCGGAACGGTTCCGACTCCCGATGGGCTCCGGATCCCGCTCCAATCACGGTTCCTGGCTCCTGCACCACAATCCGGATAGCGGTCTGCTGGTGACAGCCGTTGTCTGGGGACCGGGAGACCACGCCGCGCCCCATGACCACCGCACGTGGGGAATGATCGGCGTGATGGACAACGCCCTCACGGAGACCCGCTTCCGCCGCGTCGACGACCACGATCGCGACGATTGGGCGCAATTGGAACTCGACCGTTCTTCGGTGGTCAAACCGGGCGAAATAAGCCTCCTGATCCCCGAGGTCGACGAAATCCACCAGATGGACAATTTCACCGACCGCCCCACCGTGGAAATTCACGTGTACGGCAACGATCTGCGCGGCTTGGAAAGGGTGCGGTACGATCTGGAAACGGGCGCGATCAAGCAGATGATGACGGAAAAATACGACAACTGCTGATCCACGCGCCCATGAGTTGTAAAGCCTCCGCGCTCCAGCCATCCATCGCCGCTCGGCGATCAATTTGGGAGAGTAACTATGGCCCAACCAATATCAACTGCCCAATTGCAGGAACTATTCGACGGAAACATCCCGTTCGCATTAATCGACGTCCGCGAACCGGGTGAATACAACGCCAGCCATATACCTGGTAGCAGCCTGATTCCACGCCGGATGCTCGAGTTTGACCTGCCCGCGGCGGTCCCGCATCCCAACACCCGGGTGGCGCTTTGTGATGATGACTGCCGTCGGGTTTCGAAAGCCGTGGAAACCGTTGAACGGATGGGTTATTCCGACGTGGTGTGGCTGGACGGTGGCGTGAACCGCTGGATGAGCCTGGACCATCCCACCGAGTGGGGTGTGAACGTTCCCAGCAAGGACTTCGGGGAGAAGATGGAAGTCGTCCACCACGTTCCCGAGATCGACGCCATGGAGCTGCATGCCCGCATGGAGCGTGGCGACAAGATGGTCATTCTCGATACCCGCACTCCGGAGGAATACCGGCGCTTTTGCATCCCTGGTGGCCGCAGTTTGCCTGGTGGAGAACTCGCCCTGCGCATCACGGACGTAACAGCGGACTTGGACCACGACACCACCGTCGTGATCAACTGTGCCGGCCGAACCCGCAGCATCATCGGCACTCGAATCCTCCAGCGCATGGGTTTGGACCGCGAGGTTGTGGGTCTCAAAAACGGCACGTCAGGGTGGGTCTTGGCGGGTTACGACCTGGAATCGGGCGCCGACCGCGACGAGTTGCCCCAGGTAACCCCCGCGGGCCTCGCGGCTGCCGAAGACTACGCAGCCCGGTGCGCGGAAGAAGACGGCGTCAGGTTCCTCGATGTCGATGGTCTCGAAAACCTCATCCAGCGCAGTCAACGCGAGAGCGTCTATTTTATCGACGTGCGCACGTCGGAAGAGTATGACCGGGGCCGCATCCAGGGTTTCCGTTGGTTCCCGGGTGGACAGTGTGTCCAACGCAGCGACGATGTGGCGGTGGTGAAAAACGCTCCGATCGTATTCTGCTGCGACGGAAAGGTCCGGGCCACGCTCACTGCGTCCTGGTATCGACAGTTGGGCTATGAGGAAGTGTACGCCCTGGATGGTGGAACCGCCGCCTGGGAGGCCGCCGGACGTCCCTTGGAATCGGGGATCAGTGTTGGCGCGGCGTTCGACGGCTCAATAAGTGGTCTGGGTGAACCGGAACTGGTGACCGAGGCGCGTCGAACCGTTCCTGTCGTGGACCCCAGAACCGTACAGGCCAACGATTCTGCAGTTGTGATATTCGTGGACACCAGCCGCGATTTCGCCCGTGGCCATGTTCCGGGGGCGCGCTGGGTCCCGCGCGGATGGCTGGAATGGCAGATTGCCGATCATGTTCCTTCCACTGACACTCCGGTCGTCGTGACTTGCAGCGACGGCCGGCAGTCTTTGCTGGCAGCGGCGGCCTTGGCCGAATCAGGCTACACCGACGTTTCGGCACTGGACGGTGGCATGGGCGCATGGATTGCTGCCGGTCTCCCTGTGGAGGAAGGGTTGTCCGGCGTGATGCGCACCCCTGCCGACATCGTGTTCAGCGGGCCTGATCGGACCTACGCCGACATGCAGCACTATCTGCGCTGGGAGACCGAGTTGGGTTACAAATACGCCACCTGATTTTACCGACGCCGACGATTGAGGAGGGCGATCCTCTCGAGGGCCGCTCTCCTCAATCGGTGGGGATATCTACCAAGTCTCCCTCTTCCGGGTTGGGTTCGATTCGCATCGTTTGCACAATCCGGTTGTACCTGCGTTCCTGCGCATGCGCGTCCGCGATATGCCTGGTCGCAGCATCCTCGGACCGGCGCCGGTCGTCGAACACGTCGTACCATCCGCACTCGCCACAATCCACTCGCCATTCCGTCCGCCCCGTCGGCACCTGCTCCGTGATCTCCACGATGATGTGAAAAGTTGTCATCGGCGCCTCCTGACTTCTTTGGAAATGGCGAAGCAATTGTTGCTATACTCCCCGATGCTGTCAAACCCCACTGTGGTCGCGTCCGTATCGTCGGGTCTTGCCGAGGCGACGCCGGCGTGGGAAACTGGCACACCGCCGGCTGAACCCCGGCAAGTTCAAAACCCCCGAGGCTGATCTCATGACGACTCAACAGAATCCGTCCCAGGCGCAGGGAGATGACGCCGCCCGCCCCGACTTCCTTCAGATGGACGGGTCCCAGTCCTCCGACGCGCAGGAAAACACCGATAGCTGGTACGGATGGCCACACCGCAAGATTGAACCCGTTACTCTGCAGCGCCCGGACGGCAAGACGGAACGCGTTCGCACTCCGGTCATGGACCTGGAGGGTCTGATCACTCCAACCGAATTGCACTACGTGGTGCAGCATTTTGGCGTGCCGGAAACTATGGCAGCCGCGGATTGGTCCCTGTCGGTGGACGGCGAGGTGAAAAAACCGCTGCGCCTCACCTATGATGATGTCCGCCGCTTTCCCTCCCGTTCCGTGCGTACAGTCATGGAGTGCTCGGGCAGCGACGCGACCTATTTCGAGTATTTCAAAGGCGAAGGACCCCGACCGTCCCGGACCCAGGAGCGGATGATACTGTCGGGAAGCGAGTGGACCGGCGTCCCATTGGCGGCCATCCTGAACGAAGCCGGACTGACCGGGCGTGCCACGCACATACGCGCCGAGGGTTGGGACGAAGGCGTGCCAGCGACGGCTGAAGAAGGCACCGAACC